>NZ_JBHXNP010000029.1:0-81916 GCF_042719495.1 Streptomyces sp. NPDC058525 | reverse complement strand
GCCATGCCGCCGTACGTGTCGATGATGATCTTGCGGCCGGTCAGGCCGGCGTCGCCCATCGGGCCGCCGATCTCGAAGCGGCCGGTCGGGTTCACCAGCAGGCGGTAGCCCTCGGTGTCCAGCTTGATGCCGTCCTCGATGAGCTGGGCCAGCACGTGCTCGACGACGAACTCGCGGATGTCGGGAGCGAGCAGCGAGTCCAGGTCGATGTCCGAGGCGTGCTGCGAGGAGACGACCACGGTGTCGAGGCGGACGGCCTTGTCGCCGTCGTACTCGATGGTGACCTGGGTCTTGCCGTCGGGGCGCAGGTACGGGATGGTCCCGTTCTTGCGGACCTCGGAGAGCCGCTTGGAGAGCCGGTGCGCCAGGTGGATCGGCAGCGGCATCAGCTCGGGGGTCTCGTCGCAGGCGTAGCCGAACATCAGGCCCTGGTCGCCGGCGCCCTGCTTGTCGAGCTCGTCCTCATCGCCCTCGACCCGCTTCTCGTAGGCGGTGTCGACACCCTGCGCGATGTCCGGGGACTGCGCGCCGATGGACACCGACACGCCGCAGGAGGCGCCGTCGAAGCCCTTCTTCGAGGAGTCGTAGCCGATCTCGAGGATCTTGTCGCGGACGAGCTGCGCGATCGGCGCGTAGGCCTTCGTCGTCACCTCTCCCGCGATGTGCACGAGACCCGTGGTGATGAGGGTCTCCACGGCGACACGCGAGGTGGGGTCCTCGGTGAGGAGCGCGTCGAGGATCGTGTCGCTGATCTGGTCAGCGATCTTGTCAGGGTGGCCCTCGGTGACGGACTCCGAGGTGAACAGACGACGGGACACAACGCTCCCTGGGGTTGCAGCGGCTGCTGGCTGATCATTTGTTGGAACCACACCAGAGGCTGCGCCTGATCACGTTCCGAATGCAGTTTATCGGTTGCCACCGTTCGCCGGTCCACCCGTCTCGCCTTATGGGAGGCGTGTGACCTGCGGCACTCACATTCTGGCGCACGGACGCGGCAAGGAGAAGGGAAGCGCGTCAGGCGCGTCGCGCCGGCAGCCGCGCTCCCACCTGGTCCCACACCAGTTCCGCAAGGGCTTCCTTCGGACCATAGGGCACGGGAAGTTCGGAACCGTCCGAGGCCAGGATCACAGCCTCGTTCTCCTCCGAACCGAAGGTCTTGCTCTCGCCCACCTCATTGACCACGAGGAGATCGCAGCCCTTGCGCCGGAGCTTGGCGCGTCCGTTCGCCAGGACGTCGTCGGTCTCGGCGGCGAAGCCCACCACGACCTGACCCGCCCGGGCCCGGTCGGCCGAGATCTCGGCGAGTACGTCCGGATTGCGTACGAGGGCGACCGGCGCGGGCTCCTCCCCGTCCTTCTTCTTGATCTTCCCGCCCGCGTACACGGCGGGCCGGAAGTCGGCCACGGCCGCCGCCATCACCACAGCGTCGGCGTCGGCCGCCGCCTTGAGGACCGCTTCCCGCAGCTGCACGGCCGTCCCCACCCGTACGACGTCCGCTCCGGCCGGGTCGGCCAGCGAGGTGTTGGCCGCCACGAGGGTGACCCGGGCGCCGCGCGCCACGGCGGTGCGGGCCAGGGCGTACCCCTGCTTGCCGGAGGAGCGGTTGCCGAGGAAGCGGACGGGGTCCAGGGGTTCGCGGGTGCCGCCGGCGCTGATCACCACGTGCCGTCCGGCGAGGTCCGGCCCCGCCGCTCCGCGGGCCAGGACGCTCCGGCACACCTCGAAGATCTCCTCGGGGTCGGGCAGCCGGCCCTTGCCGGTGTCCTTGCCGGTCAGCCGGCCCACGGCGGGCTCGATGACCACGGCCCCGCGGCGCCGCAGCGTGGCGACGTTCTCCTGGGTGGCCGGGTGCTCCCACATCTCGGTGTGCATGGCGGGGGCGAAGACCACCGGGCAGCGGGCGGTGAGCAGGGTGTTGGTGAGCAGGTCGTCGGCCAGCCCGTGGGCGGCCTTGGCCAGCATGTCGGCGGTGGTCGGGGCGACCACGACGAGGTCGGCGGACTGCCCGATGCGTACGTGCGGCACCTCGTGGACGGTCTCCCACACCTCCGTGGACGCGGGGTTCCCGGACAGCGCGGCCCAGGTGGCCTCGCCGACGAAGTTCAGGGAGGCCGCCGTGGGCACCACCCGTACCTCGTGCCCGGACTCGGTCAGCCGGCGCAGCAGCTCGCACGCCTTGTAGGCGGCGATCCCGCCGCTCACCCCCAGCACGACCTTGGGCTTACCCATCCGTACACACCCCTTCTGCAAGCTCGTCCGAGCTCGACCGAGCCCGGACGAGTTCGACAGTACCCATGACACACCACAGGCCCGGCAGATGGTCTGCCGGGCCTGTGGCGAAAGGAATGTTCGGTGCCTTACTGAGCCGGGGCCTCGATGGCCTCGGAGGTCAGCAGACCCGCGTTGATCTCGCGCAGCGCGATCGAAAGCGGCTTCTCGTGGACGTGGGTGTCCACCAGCGGGCCGACGTACTCGAGCAGGCCCTCACCGAGCTGCGAGTAGTACGCGTTGATCTGACGCGCGCGCTTGGCCGCGTAGATCACGAGGCTGTACTTCGAGTCCGTGGCCTCGAGCAGCTCGTCGATCGGCGGGTTGATGATGCCCTCGGGCGCAGTAATGGAAGAGGACACGCTCTACCTTCCGAAGATGGGAAAAAGATCGTTGCCGATCAGGTGGTGACCGATCGACTCAGAAACGGCGATCGACGATCAGACAACGTTCATCAAGGCTAGCAGCTCACGTGCTACGTCCTCGACGGAGGTATTGACAAGGGTGGTGTCGAACTCGGATTCGGCAGCGAGCTCGGTCTTGGCCGCCCCGAGCCTGCGCTCGATGACCTCGGCCGATTCCGTGCCCCGGCCCGTGAGCCGGCGGACCAGCTCGTCCCAGCTCGGCGGAGCCAGGAAGACCAGTTGGGCGTCGGGCATCGACTCGCGGACGAGCCGTGCGCCCTGGAGGTCGATCTCCAGCAGTACCGGCTCGCCGTTGTCCAGGCGTTCCAGCACCGCGCCGCGCGGTGTGCCGTAGCGGTTGCCCGCGAACTCGGCCCACTCCAGCAGCTCGCCGTTGGCGATCAGCTTGTCGAACTCGTCGTCGTTGACGAAGAAGTACTGGACTCCGTGTCGCTCACCGGGCCGCGGCTTGCGGGTGGTGGCCGACACCGAGAGCCAGACCTCGGGGTGGACCTTGCGCATATGCGCGACGACCGTGCTCTTGCCGACCCCCGAAGGGCCGGAGAGCACGGTCAGCCGCGGACGAACCTCTGCTGCCATAGAGCGATTATCCAGGTTCCAGAGACTGCCTGAGAACGCCGGAAGAACTCCGGGCGACGCGTCAGCCGGCAGGAGTGCCGAACTCACGCTCCAGAGAGGCGATCTGGTTGGAGCCGAGACCTCGGACACGCCGGGACTCGGAGATGCCGAGGCGCTCCATGATCTGCTTGGCGCGCACCTTGCCCACGCCAGGCAGGGACTCCAGCAGGGCGGAGACCTTCATCTTTCCGATGACGTCGTTCTCCTGGCCCGTCTTGATGACCTCCTGGAGGGAGGCGCCGGAGTGCTTGAGTCGATTCTTCACCTCGGCCCGCTCCCGGCGAGCCGCGGCGGCCTTTTCGAGCGCGGCTGCGCGCTGTTCAGGGGTAAGGGGCGGAAGAGCCACGCCTACGTCACCTCGGATGTCGAACTGTCGGATACGGACCGGTGGGGAACCCCAAGGGCACCACACCTGGCGAGGTCCCGAACAGCGGTATTGCTCGTTCGCTGCTCGTTCACTCTGCTCGGAGACTAGCGGCCATGGCCGCTCCAGTCAGCGAGAACGGACGAAAAGTCCTGGTCAGCCTCCACTGAACCGTACATCACGGACAAAATACCCCTGTTTTGTCCGGTGAAAGCCGTTCGAATTTCGTCAAAGCTTCCGGAGTTCCCCGTGCGCGCGGTGGTGACAGTGATGCACGTCACGCCCTCACGCGGACACCGCGGCGCGGATCTCCTCCGCGAAGGCGCCCGCACTCGCCCGCAGGGCCGCGACGTCCGGCCCGTGCTTCAGCACGCCCCGCGACACGTTCGGCACGACGTTGCGCACGGCCTTGCCGAACACCGCCGGCAGGTCCGCCGCCGTCGCGCCCTGCGCCCCGATCCCCGGCGCCAGCAGCGGCCCGTTGATGTCCAGGTCGAAGGAGGACAGATCGCCCAGCGTGGCGCCGACCACGGCCCCGAAGGAGCCCATCGGCTCGGCGCCCTCGTTCTCGGCCGCCAGGTGCGCCAGCATCGTCGCCCCGACCGACCGGCCGTCCGCGCGGACCGCCCGCTGGACCTCCGCGCCCTCCGGGTTCGAGGTCAGGGCGAGCACGAAGAGCCCCGCCCCCGACCGGCGCGCCAGCGCCACGGCGGGCTCCAGCGAGCCGTAGCCCAGGTACGGGGACACCGTCAGCGCGTCGGAGAAGAGCGGGGAGGCGGGGTCCAGGAATGCCGAGGCGTAGGCCGCCATGGTCGAGCCGATGTCGCCGCGCTTGGCGTCCATCACGACCAGCGCGCCCGCCGCGCGGGCGTCCGCGACCGTCTGCTCCAGCACCGCGACGCCCCGCGAGCCGAACCGCTCGAAGAAGGCCGCCTGCGGCTTGAAGACCGCCACCGACTCCGCCAGCGCCTCCACGACCGTGCGCGAGAAGCGCTCCAGGCCGGCCACGTCGTCGTCCAGGCCCCACTGGGCCAGCAGCGCCGCGTGCGGGTCGATGCCCACGCACAGCGGGCCGCGGGAGTCCATCGCCTCGCGGAGGCGGGTGCCGAACGGGGTCACGGTGCTCACTTGGCGGCCTTTCGGGTCTCGGCGCCCACCGCTTCGGCGAGCGTCGCGTACGGGCTGTTGGCCAGGCGCGCCGCCAGGCCCTTGTGGATGGACCGGGCGTAGCAGGGGCCCTCGTAGATGAAGGCGCTGTAGCCCTGGATCAGCGTCGCGCCGGCCAGGATCCGCTGCCAGGCGTCCTCGGCGTTCTCGATGCCCCCGACGCCGGCGAGGACCAGCCGGTCCCCCACGCGGGCGTACAGGCGGCGCAGGACCTCCAGGGAGCGCTCCTTGACCGGGGCGCCGGACAGGCCGCCGGTCTCCTTGACCAGCTCGGGCGCGGAGGTGAGGCCGAGGCCCTCGCGGGCGATCGTGGTGTTCGTCGCGATGATGCCGTCCAGGCCGAGCTCCAGGGCCAGGTCCGCGACCGCGTCGACGTCCTCGTCGGCGAGGTCCGGGGCGATCTTGACCAGCAGCGGGACCCGGCGGTCCGGCACCGCCCGGTCCGCGGCCTCGCGCACGGCCGACAGCAGCGGCCGCAGCGACTCCGTGGCCTGGAGGTTGCGCAGTCCGGGGGTGTTCGGCGAGGAGACGTTCACGACGAGGTAGTCGGCGTGCCGGGCGAGGCGCTCGGTCGAGGCGACGTAGTCCGCGACCGCCTCCTCCTCGGGCACGACCTTGGTCTTGCCGATGTTGACGCCGACGACGGTCTTGCCCCGTGTCTTCTTTTGGCCGGCCGTACGGGCGGCCAGGCGGGCGGCGACGGCCGCGGAGCCCTCGTTGTTGAAGCCCATCCGGTTGATCAGCGCGCGGTCCGGGACCAGCCGGAACAGCCGCTTCTTCGGGTTGCCCGGCTGCGCCTCGGCGGTGACGGTGCCGATCTCGACGTGGTCGAAGCCGAGCATCGACATCCCGTCGATGGCGACGGCGTTCTTGTCGAAGCCGGCCGCGAGGCCGAAGGGGCCGTGCATCCGCAGGCCCAGGGCCTCGGTGCGCAGCTCCTTGTGGCGGGGGGCGAGCCAGGCCGCCGCGAAGGTGCGCAGCACGGGCGTGCGGGCGGTGAGGCGGATCCAGCGGAAGGCCATGTAGTGGGCCCGCTCGGGGTCCATGCGCTTGAAGACCAGGTTGAAGAAGAGTTTGTACATCGTCGAGAGGATCCCTCTGCGCTCATGGAAAGGGGGACACCGTCGTGAAACCGGTGTCCCCCTCCCCGTGTCATCCGGGCTGTTCGGTCTCCCGGCTACCGCTGGGAGGTGCCCCCGGTCAGTCGCGGGCGGCGGTCAGGTGCTCCGCGTGCTCCTGGAGGGAGCGGACGCCCACGCCGCCGTGGCCCAGTGCCTCGATGCCCTGGACGGCCGCGGCGAGGGCCTGGACCGTGGTCAGGCACGGGACGCCGCGCGCCACAGCCGCCGTGCGGATCTCGTAGCCGTCGAGGCGGCCGCCGGTGCCGTACGGGGTGTTGACGATCAGGTCGACCTGCCCGTCGTGGATCAGCTGGACGATGGTCTTCTCGCCGTCCGGGCCCTCGCCCTCGCTGAGCTTGCGCACCACGGTGGCGTTGATGCCGTTGCGACGCAGCACCTCGGCGGTGCCGGAGGTGGCCATCAGCTCGAAGCCGTGGGCGACGAGCTCGCGCGCCGGGAAGATCATCGAGCGCTTGTCGCGGTTGGCGACGGAGATGAAGGCGCGGCCCTTGGTGGGCAGCGGGCCGTAGGCGCCCGCCTGCGACTTGGCGTACGCCGTGCCGAAGACGGCGTCGATGCCCATGACCTCGCCGGTGGAGCGCATCTCCGGGCCGAGGACCGTGTCCACGCCGCGGCCGTGGATGTCGCGGAAGCGCGACCACGGCATGACGGCCTCCTTGACGGAGATCGGCGCGTCGATCGGCAGGGTGCCGCCGTCGCCGGTCCTCGGCAGCAGGCCCTCGGCGCGCAGCTCGGCGATGGTGGTGCCGAGCGAGATGCGGGCGGCGGCCTTGGCGAGCGGGACGGCGGTCGCCTTCGAGGTGAAGGGGACGGTCCGGGAGGCGCGCGGGTTGGCCTCAAGGACGTAGAGGATGTCACCCGCCATCGCGAACTGGATGTTGATCAGACCGCGTACGCCGACGCCCTTGGCGATGGCCTCGGTGGAGGTGCGCAGGCGCTTGATGTCGAAGCCGCCGAGGGTGATCGGGGGCAGGGCGCAGGCCGAGTCGCCGGAGTGGATGCCGGCTTCCTCGATGTGCTCCATGACGCCGCCGAGGTAGAGCTCGGTGCCGTCGTAGAGGGCGTCGACGTCGATCTCGATCGCGTCGTCGAGGAAGCGGTCGACCAGCACGGGGCGGGTCGGGGAGATCTCGGTGGACTCGGCGATGTACGACTCCAGCCGGGTCTCGTCGTAGACGATCTCCATACCGCGGCCGCCGAGCACGTACGAGGGGCGGACCAGGACCGGGTAGCCGATCTCGTCGGCGATGGCCTTCGCACCCGTGAAGGTGGTGGCGGTGCCGTGCTTGGGGGCGGGCAGTCCGGCGTCGGCGAGGACCTGGCCGAAGGCGCCGCGGTCCTCGGCGGCGTGGATGGCCTCGGGCGAGGTGCCGACGACGGGCACGCCGTTGTCCTTGAGCGCCTGCGCGAGACCGAGCGGGGTCTGGCCGCCGAGCTGGACGATGACGCCGGCGATGGGGCCGGCCAGCGTCTCGGCGTGGACGATCTCCAGCACGTCCTCGAGCGTCAGCGGCTCGAAGTACAGGCGGTCGGAGGTGTCGTAGTCGGTGGAGACGGTCTCCGGGTTGCAGTTGACCATCACGGTCTCGTAGCCCGCGTCGCTGAGCGCGAAGGAGGCGTGGACGCAGGAGTAGTCGAACTCGATGCCCTGGCCGATGCGGTTCGGGCCGGAGCCCAGGATGATGACCGCGGGCTTCTCGCGCGGGGCGACCTCGGACTCCTCGTCGTAGGAGGAGTAGAAGTACGGGGTCTTCGCGGCGAACTCGGCGGCGCAGGTGTCGACCGTCTTGTAGACCGGGCGGACGCCGAGCGCGTGCCGGACCTCGCGGACCACGTCCTCGCGCAGGCCGCGGATCTCGGCGATCTGGACGTCGGAGAAGCCGTGGCGCTTGGCCTCCGCGAGCAGCTCGGGGTGGAGCTTGTCGGCGGCGGCGAGCTCGTCCGCGATCTCCTTGATGAGGAAGAGCTGGTCGACGAACCAGGGGTCGATCCTCGTGGACTCGAAGACCTCCTCCTGGGTGGCGCCGGCGCGGATGGCCTGCATGACGGTGTTGATGCGGCCGTCGGTGGGGCGCACGGCGGTGGCGAGGAGCTCGGCCTTGTCGCCGGGCTCGCCGACGAAGGTGAACTGCGAGCCCTTCTTCTCCAGGGAGCGCAGGGCCTTCTGGAGCGCCTCGGTGAAGTTGCGGCCGATGGCCATGGCCTCGCCCACCGACTTCATGGTGGTGGTGAGGGTGGCGTCGGCGGCCGGGAACTTCTCGAAGGCGAAGCGCGGGGCCTTGACGACGACGTAGTCGAGGGACGGCTCGAAGGAGGCCGGGGTCTTCTCGGTGATGTCGTTGGGGACCTCGTCGAGGGTGTACCCGATGGCAAGCTTGGCGGCGATCTTGGCGATCGGGAAGCCGGTCGCCTTCGAGGCGAGCGCCGAGGAGCGCGAGACGCGCGGGTTCATCTCGATGACGATGACGCGGCCGTCGGCCGGGTCGATCGCGAACTGGATGTTGCAGCCGCCGGTGTCGACGCCGACCTCGCGGATGATCGCGATGCCGATGTCGCGCAGCCGCTGGTACTCGCGGTCGGTCAGCGTCATCGCCGGGGCGACGGTGATCGAGTCGCCGGTGTGGACGCCCATCGGGTCGAAGTTCTCGATGGAGCAGACGACGACCACGTTGTCCTTGGTGTCGCGCATCAGCTCCAGCTCGTACTCCTTCCAGCCGAGGATGGACTCCTCCAGGAGCACCTCGGTGGTCGGGGAGAGCGTGAGGCCCTGGCCGGCGATGCGGCGCAGCTCGTCCTCGTCGTGGGCGAAGCCGGAGCCGGCGCCGCCCATGGTGAAGGAGGGGCGCACGACGACGGGGTAGCCGCCGAGGGTGTCGACACCCGCGATGACGTCGTCCATCGAGTGGCAGATGACCGAGCGGGCGGACTCGCCGTAGCCGATCTTGGCCTTGACGGCCTCGACGACGCCCTTGAAGAGGTCGCGGTCCTCACCCTTGTTGATGGCCTCGACGTTGGCGCCGATGAGCTCGACGCCGTACTTCTCCAGCACACCCTGCTCGTGCATGGAGATGGCGGTGTTGAGCGCGGTCTGGCCGCCGAGGGTGGGGAGCAGCGCGTCGGGGCGCTCCTTCGCGATGATCTTCTCGACGAACTCGGGGGTGATCGGCTCGACGTACGTGGCGTCGGCGATCTCCGGGTCGGTCATGATCGTCGCCGGGTTGGAGTTCACCAGGATGACCCGCAGGCCCTCGGCCTTGAGGATGCGGCAGGCCTGGGTGCCGGAGTAGTCGAACTCGGCGGCCTGGCCGATGACGATCGGGCCGGAGCCGATGACCAGGACGGACTGGATATCGGTGCGCTTAGGCACGCTCGGCCTCCATCAGCGATACGAAACGGTCGAAGAGGTACGCGGCGTCGTGCGGGCCGGCAGCCGCCTCGGGGTGGTACTGGACGCTGAAGGCCGGCTGGTCGAGCAGCTGGAGGCCTTCCACGACCTGGTCGTTCAGGCAGACATGCGAGACCTCGGCGCGGCCGTAGGGGGTCTCGGAGACCTTGTCGAGGGGCGCGTCGACGGCGAAGCCGTGGTTGTGCGCGGTGACCTCGACCTTGCCGGTGGTGCGGTCCTGCACCGGCTGGTTGATGCCGCGGTGGCCGTACTTCAGCTTGTAGGTGCCGAAGCCGAGCGCGCGGCCCAGGATCTGGTTGCCGAAGCAGATGCCGAAGAGCGGCGTCTTGCGCTCCAGCACGCCCCGCATGACGGCGACGGGGCCGTCGGCGGTGGCCGGGTCGCCCGGGCCGTTGGAGAAGAACACGCCGTCCGGGTTGACCGCGTAGACGTCCTCGAGGGTGGCGGTGGCGGGCAGCACGTGCACCTCGATGCCCCGCTGGGCCATCCGGTGCGGGGTCATGCCCTTGATGCCGAGGTCCACGGCGGCCACGGTGAACTTCTTCTCGCCGATGGCGGGGACGACGTACGTCTCCTTGGTGGCGACCTCGGCGGAGAGGTCGGCGCCGCTCATCTCGGGGGCCTGGCGGACCTTGGCGAGCAGCAGCCCGTCGTCGGCGATCGCGTTGCCGGAGAAGATGCCGACGCGCATGGCGCCGCGCTCGCGCAGGTGGCGGGTCAGGGCGCGGGTGTCGACGCCGGAGATCCCGACGACGCCCTGCGCGACCAGCTCCTCGTCCAGCGACCGCTGGGAGCGCCAGTTGGAGGGGACGCGGGCGGGGTCGCGCACGACGTAGCCGGACACCCAGATGCGGGAGGACTCGGGGTCCTCGTCGTTGACGCCGGTGTTGCCCACGTGCGGGGCGGTCATCACGACGACCTGGCGGTGGTAGGACGGGTCGGTGAGGGTCTCCTGGTAGCCGGTCATGCCGGTGGAGAACACGGCCTCGCCGAAGGTCTCCCCGTGCGCGCCGTAGGCGCGGCCGCGGAAGATCCGACCGTCCTCCAGGACAAGTACGGCGGGAGTTTTGGCTGCTCCCCTGGTGGAGGTCGTCATCTTTCGGCGCCTTCCGTCGTGATGGATGAGTCGGATGAGTTCATGAGGTTGATCGCCTCGACCCAGGCGGCGTGCTCGGCCGCGCGGTCGGAGCGGAATCCGGAGTCGATCAGCTTGTCACCGTGCGCCCAGGTGACGACGAGCAGACCGCCCTCGGTGAGTACCTTGCCCGCGATTCCCTTGTCGAGGCGGGCGCCGCGCAGCTGCGCGGCCGGTACGAAGAAGTCATTGGCCCCCGGTCGGACCACGTCGAGGCCCGCGTCGGTGAGCGTGAGCTCGACCCGGCTGCGCAGGCCCAGACCGTGGGCGACGATCCGGTCGAGCCACTGCCCGGCGGTGGTGGACCCGTGGTACCGGCCGGTCAGGGCCAGCCGGTGCGCGGGAAGACCATCGGGGGCGGCGGGCAGCTCCGGCAGATCGTTCTGCAGAGCGCCGCGCCATTTCCAGCCCTGCCGCATCAGCCAGTACACGAACGCGATGAAGACGGCCAGGCCGATCACCCACGCGATGCGGGCGCCGACGCTGGTCACCTCCGCCGACTGTCGCTCGGCGGCCTCGGCGGCCAGTTGGATTACTGCAGGTGTCACGCCAGTTTCCCGTCCACGACCGTTGCCCGGCCCCGCAGGAAGGTGTGAGTGACGCGACCCGGCAGCTCACGGCCCTCGTAAGGCGTGTTGCGGCTGCGGGAGGCGAAGTGTGCGGGGTCCACGACACCACGGTACGAGGTATCGACCAAGGTCAGGTTCGCGGGTTCACCTGCCGAGACGGGGCGGCCGTGGTTCTCCAGGCTGCCGATGCGCGCCGGGGCGAAGGACATCCGCTCGGCGACGCCCGCCCAGTCGAGCAGTCCGGTCTCCACCATCGTCTGCTGGACGACGGAGAGCGCGGTCTCCAGGCCGACCATGCCCATGGCGGCGGCGGCCCACTCGCAGTCCTTGTCCTCGTGCGGGTGCGGGGCGTGGTCGGTGGCGACGATGTCGATCGTGCCGTCGGCGAGCGCCTCGCGCAGGGCCAGCACGTCGCGCTCGGTGCGCAGCGGCGGGTTGACCTTGTAGACCGCGTTGTACGAGCGGACGAGCTCGTCGGTGAGGAGGAGGTGGTGCGGGGTGACCTCGGCGGTGACGTCGATGCCGCGGGACTTGGCCCAGCGGACGATCTCGACGGAGCCGGCGGTGGAGAGGTGGCAGATGTGGACGCGGGAGCCGACGTGCTCGGCGAGCAGGACGTCGCGGGCGATGATCGACTCCTCGGCGACGGCCGGCCAGCCGCCGAGGCCCAGCTCGGCGGAGACGACGCCCTCGTTCATCTGGGCGCCCTCGGTGAGCCGGGGCTCCTGGGCGTGCTGGGCGACGACGCCGCCGAAGGCCTTCACGTACTCCAGGGCGCGGCGCATGATCACGGCGTCGTCCACGCACTTGCCGTCGTCGGAGAAGACGGTGACGCGGGCGGCGGAGTCGTGCATGGCGCCCAGCTCGGAGAGCTGCTTGCCCTCCAGGCCGACGGTGACGGCGCCGATGGGCTGCACGTCGCAGTAGCCGGACTCCTTGCCCAGGCGCCAGACCTGCTCGACGACGCCGGCGGTGTCGGCGACCGGGAAGGTGTTCGCCATGGCGAAGACGGCGGTGTATCCGCCGGAGGCCGCGGCGCGGGTGCCGGTCAGGACGGTCTCGGAGTCCTCGCGGCCGGGCTCGCGCAGGTGGGTGTGCAGGTCGACGAGGCCGGGGAGGAGCACCTGGCCCTCGGCCTCGATCACGGTCGCGCCCTCGGCGGACAGTCCGGTGCCGACCTCGGCGATGGTCTCGCCGTCGATCAGGACGTCCTGCGCCTCGCCGCCGAGTACCTTCGCGCCACGGATAAGGATCTTGCTCATGGTTACTTGGTCTCCTCGGTACGCGCGGCGGCGGGGGTGGTGGTGACGGCGGGCTCGGAGCCTCCGAGCAGCAGGTACAGGACGGCCATCCGGGTGGACACGCCGTTGGCGACCTGCTCGACGGCCGTGCAGCGGTCGGAGTCGGCGACCGCGGCGGTGATCTCCATGCCGCGGTTCATCGGGCCGGGGTGCATCACGATGGCGTGCTCGGGCATCTTCGCCATGCGGTCGCCGTCGAGCCCGTACCGGCGGGAGTACTCGCGCTCGGTCGGGAAGAAGGCGGCGTTCATGCGTTCGCGCTGCACACGCAGCATCATCACCGCATCGGACTTCGGCAGCACCTCGTCCAGGTTGTACGAGACCTCGCACGGCCAGCTCTCGACGCCGATCGGGACCAGCGTCGGCGGGGCCACCACGGTGACCTGGGCGCCGAGGGTGTGGAGCAGCTGGACGTTGGAGCGGGCGACCCGGCTGTGCAGGACGTCGCCGACGATGGTGATGCGGCGGCCGTTCAGGTCCTTGCCGAGGCCCGCGTCACGGCCGACCAGGCGGCGGCGCATGGTGAAGGCGTCCAGCAGGGCCTGGGTGGGGTGCTCGTGGGTGCCGTCGCCGGCGTTGACCACGGCGGAGTCGATCCAGCCGGAGGTCGCGAGCCGGTAGGGGGCGCCGGAGGCGTGGTGGCGGATGACGACGGCGTCGGCGCCCATCGCCTCGAGGGTCAGGGCGGTGTCCTTCAGGGATTCGCCCTTGGAAACCGAGGAGCCCTTGGCGGAGAAGTTGATGACGTCGGCGGAGAGCCGCTTGGCGGCCGCCTCGAAGGAGATCCGGGTGCGGGTCGAGTCCTCGAAGAAGAGGTTGACGACCGTGAGGCCGCGCAGGGTGGGCAGCTTCTTGATCGGCCGGTCCGCGACGCGGGCCATCTCCTCGGCGGTGTCGAGGATCAGGACGGCGTCGTCGCGCGTGAGATCGGCGGCCGAGATGAGGTGGCGCTTCATCTGGGTGCTCCGTAGGTCGGGAGGGCAGGCGGAGGTCGGGGCAGGGCAGGCTTCGGCGCGGACCCCCACGGAGGCCCGTATTCACTCGAACGGGTTAAAGCCCGGCTGCCTGGGCGGTCCGCTGGCCGAGCAGCACGGCGTCACGGCCGTCCTCCTCCTGGAGCTGGACCTTGACGGTCTCCCGCAGCGACGTGGGGAGGTTCTTGCCGACGTAGTCGGCACGGATGGGAAGCTCGCGGTGTCCGCGGTCGACGAGGACGGCCAGCTGCACGGCGCGCGGGCGGCCGAGGTCGCCGAGGGCGTCGAGGGCGGCGCGGATGGTGCGGCCGGAGAAGAGCACGTCGTCGACGAGGACGACGAGACGGCCGTCGAGGTCGTCGCCGGGGATCTCGGTGCGGCCGATCGCGCGGGCGGGCTTCATGCGCAGGTCGTCGCGGTACATGGTGATGTCGAGGGAACCGACCGGGATCTTCGTGCCGGTGATCTCTTCGAGCTTGGCCGCCAGCCGGCGGGCGAGGTACACACCGCGGGTGGGAATGCCGAGGAGCACCACGTCGTCGGCGCCCTTGGCGCGTTCGACGATCTCGTGGGCGATACGGGTCAGGACCCGTGCGATGTCCTGCGCTTCGAGTACGGAGCGCGCCGCATCGGCGTTCTGACCGGGCTGGGCCTGGGCGTTCTGAGCGTCCATGAAAAGGACCTCCTTCTCCGCCTCACGGGACGGACCTTAAAGGACGTCGGATGTACGTGTCCCACGGTACCAGGGGCTCGCCGGTGGCCCGCACCGGGTGGGTGTCCGGGGGCTCCGGGGAAGGCCGCCGGGAACGCTCTTGAGGGGGCGATGGAGACCATTCGGCTTGACGCATCCAAGTAACGCTGCGTAACCTCACAGTGAGTTACCAGCCGCGCGGCGGAGCCGCACGTAGTTACGTAGTCGCAGTGTCCAAGCCGTCACAGCGTCACAGCGTCCGGGAGCGTTATGTCCAGCGAATACGCCAAACAGCTCGGGGCCAAGCTCCGTGCCATCCGCACCCAGCAGGGCCTTTCCCTCCATGGTGTCGAGGAGAAGTCCCAGGGCCGGTGGAAGGCCGTGGTGGTCGGTTCTTACGAGCGCGGGGACCGCGCCGTGACCGTCCAGCGCCTTGCCGAGCTGGCGGACTTCTACGGGGTGCCGGTGCAGGAGCTCCTGCCGGGCACGACTCCGGGCGGAGCGGCCGAGCCGCCGCCGAAGCTGCGTCTCGACCTGGAGCGCCTGGCGGGCGTGCCCGCCGAGAAGGCCGGCCCGCTCCAGCGCTACGCGGCCACGATCCAGAGCCAGCGCGGCGACTACAACGGCAAGGTGCTGTCGATCCGCCAGGACGACCTGCGCACCCTCGCCGTCATCTACGACCAGTCCCCCTCGGTCCTGACCGAGCAGCTGATCAGCTGGGGCGTGCTGGACGCGGATGCCCGTCGCGCCGTGGCGCACGAGGACATCTAGTCGTCTTCCGTACCAGCAGAAACGTTTACCGGCGGGTGCCGGGAGCCCAGGAGGCTTCCGGCACCCGCCGTTTCGCGTGGCGCCCGCGGCCGCCGGCACCGCCCCGCGGCCGCCCCGCACACAGCGGAGGGGCCGCAGCGCCTGCTGCGGCCCCTCCGCTCAACCGAATCCGCCGGAGACTACTGGCGGCGCAGATTCGGCTTCAGTTCCTTGAAGCGGGCCAGCAGCCCGTTCACGAACGACGGCGAGTCGTCCGTCGAGAACTCCTTGGCCAGCTGGACGGCCTCGTCGATCGCCACGGCGTCCGGGGTGTCGTCCACCCAGATCAGCTCGTAGGCACCGAGCCGCAGGATGTTCCGGTCCACGACCGGCATGCGGTCGAGTTCCCAGTCCACGGCGTAGGTGACGATCAGGTCGTCGATGCGGTTCACCTTGTCGGCGTAGCCCTCGACGAGGTCCATCGTGAAGGCGCTGACCGGCGGCTGCCGGTCGTCCGACCGGGCGTGGCGGATCCAGTCCGCGAGGACCTCGCGCACGGGCACCCCGCGCTGGTCGGCCTCGAACAGGATCTGGAAAGCGCGCTTGCGCGCGTTGCTCCGGGCAGCCACGGTTAGCTGTTCACCCGGCCGAGGTAGTCGCTGGTGCGGGTGTCGACCTTGATCTTCTCGCCGGTGGTGACGAAGAGCGGGACCTGGATCTCGTGACCGGTCTCCAGGCGCGCCGGCTTGGTGCCGCCGGTGGAGCGGTCGCCCTGGACGCCCGGGTCGGTGTGCTCGATGACCAGCTCGACGGCGGCCGGGAGCTCGACGTAGAGCACCTCGCCCTCGTGCTGGGCGACCGAGGCGGTGAAGCCCTCGATCAGGAAGTTGGCGGCGTCGCCGACGGCCTTCTTGTCGACCATCAGCTGGTCGTAGGTCTGCATGTCCATGAAGACGAAGTACTCGCCGTCCATGTACGAGAACTGCATGTCACGCCGGTCGATCGTGGCGGTCTCGACCTTCGTGCCGGCGTTGAACGTCTTGTCGACGACCTTGCCGGAGAGCACGTGCTTGAGCTTGGTGCGCACGAAGGCCGGGCCCTTGCCGGGCTTGACGTGCTGGAACTCGACGACGGACCAGAGCTGGCCACCGTCGAGCTTGAGCACCATGCCGTTCTTGAGGTCGTTCGTGGAAGCCACGGTTGCGGAATCTCCTGCACTGGAAGACCACGGGTGCGCGCACAGCCCGGCGACGGGCTAGAGCGCGAGCAGCTCCTTGGTCGTAATGGTGAGTAGCTCGGGACCGCCGTCCGCCTCGGGGCGCACGACGAGCGTGTCATCGATCCGGACACCTCCCCGGCCGGGGAGGTGAACCCCCGGTTCGACGGTGACCGGCACGCAAGCGTCCAGTTTACCCATTGCCGTAGGTGCTAGCTGCGGGTCCTCGTCGATTTCGAGACCGACACCGTGTCCGGTCCACGGCGCGAGCGCTTCCCCATGGCCCGCGGCGTCCAGTACGGAGCGGGCGGCGTGGTCCACGTCCCGGTACGCGGCGCCCGGCAGGAGGGCCTCCCGCCCGGCCCGCTGCGCGGCGAAGACCAGGTCGTACAGCTGGATCTGCCAGTCCGCGGGGGTGGTGCCGATGACGAAGGTGCGGCCGATCTCGCAGCGGTAGCCGCGGTAGCCGGCGCCGAGGCAGACGGTCAGGAAGTCGCCCTCCTCCACCCGGCGGTCGGAGGGCCGGTGCCGGGAGCGGCCGGAGTGCGGGCCCGTCCCGACGGAGGTCGGGAAGGCCGGCCCGTCGGCCCCGTGGTCGACGAGCCGCCGCTCCAGCTCCAGGGCGAGGTGGCGTTCGGTGCGTCCGACGAGGATGGACTCCAGCAGTTCGCCCAGGGCCTGGTCGGCGATCTCGGCGGCGATCCGCAGGCAGGCGATCTCCTCCTCGTCCTTGACCAGGCGCTGCTGCTCCACGGCGTTGCCGAGGTCGGCCAGGCGCAGCGACGGGGCGACGGAGCGCAGGGCCCGGTGCCGGGCCACGGTGAGGTGGTGCTCCTCCACGGCGAGCGAGTCGGCGCGGACGGCCGCGGCGAGGTCGCCGGCCGCGACGGCCGGATCCCCGCCGGGGCTCGCCAGCACGGACACCTTGAGGTGCTCGTCGAGGCGGCCCTCGTCGGCCTCGCCGGTGGGCGCGTTGACGCAGAACATCACGTCCTCGGACGGCCCCACCAGGAGTACGGCGCCCAGCGGGGACGCCCCGGAGAGATAGCGGACGTTCGCCGGACGCGTGATCAGCGCGGCGGCGTTCCCCGCGGCGGCGCAGCGGTCGCGAAGCGTGCCCCGGCGGGCGGCGTACACGTCTGACATGTCTTCGAGCGTACGAGCGCAGCGCGCCTCCGGCCCGGCGAGCGCGTCCGGACGTGCGCCGCCCCGCCGGGGCAAGCCGGACGGCGCCTAGGTCAGCGCGCGTGCCAGGGCCTCGTCGAGGGCCCTCGCCGTGCCTTCGACGTCGAGGTGGGAGTTGTCGATGATCGGCAGGCCCGAGCCGTACCAGCCCGCCATCCGGCCGTGGATGCGCGCGACCTCCTCGTCGGAGAGCCTGCGGTTGCCGGAGCGGGCCGCGTTGCGCTCCAGGACGATCTCCAGCCCCGGCAGCAGCACCACCGGCAGCAGCGCGGGCCCCACGTGCCGCTTCCAGCCGCCCAGGCCGACGACCGGCCGGTCCGGGAAGACGGCGTCGTCGAGGATGCAGGAGATCCCGTTGGCCAGGTAGTTGCGGGCGGCGAACCCGCAGGTGCGGCGGGCGAGGCGGTACTGGGCCTCGGAGTGCTCGTTCCACCCCGCCTGCGGGTCCGCGAAGCCCGAGCAGACCCACTCCCGGACGTCGTCCAGGCTGATGTGGGCGGTGGCCACGGGCCGGGTGCTCGCCCAGTGCCGGGCCACGGTGGTCTTCCCCGCCCCGGCCGGGCCGATCAGCAGCACCGCGAGGGTGTGCGCACCGGTGCCCGCCACCGCGGGCGGCAGCGGGATGTGCCCGGTGGCCTCCGGCACCGGCGGTATCCCCGCCGGGTGCGCGGGGGGCGCCTGGTGCGATGCCGGCGGAGGCGGCGGCGGGGACCCCGGCCAGCCCTGCGCAGGGGGTATCGGCGGCTGCGGCGGCGCTGCCGGGTGCTGTCCCGACTGCCCCCAGCCCGCGCCCCCGCTCCCCACTCCTTGCTGCATCCGGTGCAACTCCGTCTCGTTCCGGCGACTGATGCGAGAACGTTATATGACCCCGGCGACCTCGTCCGCCAGCGCCCTCAGCGCCAGCCGGTACGACCCGATGCCGAAGCCCGCGACGGTCCCGGTCGCCACGGAGGCGATGACCGAGGTGTGCCGGAACTCCTCGCGGGCGTACGGGTTCGAGATGTGCACCTCGATCAGCGGCGCGGTGCGCTGCGCCGCCGCGTCCCGCATGGCGTACGAGTAGTGCGTGAAGGCGCCCGGGTTGATGACCACGGGGATCTTCCCGTCGGCCGCCTCGTGCAGCCAGCGCACGATCTGCCCCTCGTCGTTGGTCTCGCGGACCTCGACGTCGAAGCCGAGTTCCGCGCCCAGCGTGCGGCAGCTCTCCACCAGGCCCGCGTACGAGGTGGCCCCGTACACGTCGGGCTCGCGCGAGCCGAGCCGGCCCAGGTTGGGGCCGTTCAGCACGAGCACGCGCCGGCTCACGCGGACACCTCGCCGTAGGCGGCGATCAGGTGCGCCGGGTCGGGGCCTTCCAGCACGGTGGGCTTGCCCAGGCCGTCGAGGACGATGAAGCGCAGCAGGTTGCCGCGCGACTTCTTGTCGAGCTGCATGGTCTGGAGCAGCTTGGGCCACTGGTCGCCGCGGTAGGTCAGCGGCAGGCCCACCGAGGCCAGCACCGAGCGGTGCCGGTCGGCCGTGGCGTCGTCGAGGCGGCCCGCGAGCCGGCCGAGTTCCGCCGCGAAGACCATGCCGACGGAGACGGCCGCGCCGTGCCGCCACTTGTAGCGCTCGTTCTTCTCGATGGCGTGCCCGAGGGTGTGGCCGTAGTTGAGGAACTCGCGCAGGCCGGTCTCCTTGAGGTCGCTGGAGACCACGTCGGCCTTGACCTGGATCGACCGCACGATGAGCTCGGTGGTGTGCGGGCCGGTGGGCGTCCGGGCCCCCTGCGGGTCCGCCTCGATCAGGTCGAGGATCACCGGGTCGGAGATGAAACCGGCCTTGATGACCTCGGCGAGGCCGCTGACGTAGTCGTTGACCGGCAGCGAGTCCAGCGCCGCCAGGTCGCACAGCACACCGGCCGGCGGGTGGAAGGCGCCGACGAGGTTCTTGCCCTCGGCGGTGTTGATGCCGGTCTTGCCGCCGACCGCCGCGTCGACCATCGCGAGCACGGTGGTCGGTACGGCGATCCAGCGCACCCCGCGCAGCCAGGTGGCCGCGACGAAGCCCGCGAGGTCGGTGGTGGATCCCCCGCCGACGCCGACGACGACGTCGGTGCGGGTGAAGCCGGACTGGCCGAGCGCCTTCCAGCAGTACGCGGCCACCTCGGCCGTCTTGGCCTCCTCGGCGTTCGGCACCTGGATGGCGACCGCCTCGTAGCCCTGTTCGGCGAGGTCGTAGCGCAGCGCCTCACCCGTGGAGGCCAGGGCCTCGGGGTGGATCACGGCGACCCGCTGGGCCTTGCCGCCGATCATGCTGCCCAGCTCGCCGAGCAGCTGGTGCCCGACGAGCACCTCGTACGCGTCGTGGCCGGCGTCGGCACCGACCTGGATCCGCGTCACCTGGTCCGTCATACGTCCTTCAACTCCAGAGCGTCGAGGACCGCCTGGGCGACCTCTTCGGGGGTGCGGTCGTCGGTGGCCACCACGACGCGCGCGACTTCGGTGTACAGGGGGCGGCGGGCGTCCATCAGCTCGCGCCACTGGCGGCGCGGGTTGACGGCCAGCAGCGGGCGGGCCGCGCCGAGGCCGGCGCGGCGCACGGCCGACTCGACCTCCATCGACAGGTAGGCGACGGGCAGCCCGGCCAGCAGTGCGCGGGTGCCCGGGTCGAGGACCGCGCCGCCGCCCAGGGAGAGGACCCCGGTGTGCTCGGCGACGCCGGCGGCGACCGCCTGCCGTTCGAGCTCGCGGAAGTACGGCTCGCCCTCGTCGACGAAGATGTCGGAGATCTCCCGGCCCTGGGCCGCGACGATGTCCGCGTCCGTGTCCCGGTAGGCGACGCCGAGCCGCTCGGCGATCATCGCCCCCACCGTGGACTTGCCGGAGCCCGGGGGCCCGACGAGGACGACGACCGGCGCGCTCGGGGTGCTGGGTCCGCCCGTCACCGGATCTGCAGGTTGTCGAGGTACGCCCGGACGTTGCGGCGCGTCTCGGGCACGGAGTCGCCGCCGAACTTCTCGACCACCGCGTCGGCCAGCACGAGGGCGACCATGGCCTCGGCCACGATGCCGGCGGCCGGGACGGCGCACACGTCGGAGCGCTGGTGGTGGGCCACCGTCGCCTCTCCGGTGGCCACGTCCACGGTCGCGAGGGCGCGCGGCACGGTCGCGATGGGCTTCATGGCGGCCCGTACGCGCAGCAGCTCACCGGTGGTCAGACCGCCCTCGGTGCCGCCGGAACGGCCGGAGGTGCGCTTGAGGCCCTCGGGGGTGGAGACGATCTCGTCGTGCGCCTTGGAGCCGGGCACGCGGGCCAGCTCGAAGCCGTCGCCGACCTCGACGCCCTTGATGGCCTGGATGCCCATGAGCGCCGCCGCGAGGCGGGCGTCGAGGCGGCGGTCCCAGTGGACGTGCGAGCCGAGGCCGACCGGGACTCCGTACGCGAGCACCTCGACGACGCCGCCGAGGGTGTCGCCGTCCTTGTGGGCCTGGTCGATCTCCGCGACCATCGCCTTGCTCGCGTCCGCGTCGAGGCAGCGCACCGGGTCGGCGTCGAGCTTCTCGACGTCGGCGGGGGTCGGGTAGACGCCGTACGGGGCCTTGGCCGCGGCCAGCTCCACCACGTGCGAGACGATCTCGATGCCCGCGACTTCCTTGATGAAGGACCGGGCGATGGCTCCGAGGGCGACACGGGCGGCGGTCTCACGGGCGCTGGCGCGCTCCAGGATCGGCCGGGCCTCGTCGAAGCCGTACTTCTGCATGCCCGCGAGGTCGGCGTGGCCGGGCCGCGGACGGGTCAGCGGCGCGTTGCGGCCGGTGTCCTTGAGCAGCGAGGGGTCGACCGGGTCGGCCGACATGACGGTCTCCCACTTGGGCCACTCGCTGTTGCCGACCATCACGGCGACGGGGGAACCGAGCGACAGCCCGTGCCGGACGCCGCCGATGAAAGTGATCTCGTCCTGCTCGAACTTCATCCGGGCCCCGCGGCCGTAGCCGAGCCGGCGCCGGGCCAGGTGGTCGGCCACCAGCTCGGTGGTGACCGGGACGCCGGCGGGAAGTCCCTCCAGCGTCGCCACCAGTGCCGGTCCGTGGGACTCCCCGGCGGTCAGCCAACGCAACCTGCTCAACGATGCTCCTCATGCTCGCGCCTGGTTCAGCTCGGCGCGCCCCTGGGGGCACCTCCCAGCGTGAGCTGGTGGAGTGCGCGGCCCCGGACCCGCCTCACCCGATCCTCCCATGTCCGGACGGGGATACCGGCCTCGAGTCCAGCTATCGGACGGCTCGTCCGTCAGTTGACCCGGCTGCGGCGCTGCCGCACCCATGTGACGGCCGTCCACACGCCGAGGGATCCGACGAGTCCGAGGACGATCACCTTCGCCCAGAGCGGCAGGTCGCCGAAGGCGGCCCGGGCCGCGGCGAGGATCACGAAGGGGATGTCCCACTTCGAGGCGAGTATCTGCTCCGTACCGGTCTGTTCCATGACGCCCCCCAAGATCAACAATGCGGGGGAAAGCCTAACGGGCGGCGAGCGCCCGTTCGCCGGCGGCGCGTATGGCGGCGAGCGGCCCCCGGTCGCGGCCCGTCATCTGCTCGACCTGGAGCACGGCCTGGTGGACCAGCAGGTCCAGCCCGCCGATGACCGTGCCGCCCCGCTGCGACCAGGCGGCCGCGAGGGGGGTCGGCCAGGGGTCGTACAGGACGTCGAAGAGAGTGCCCGGGGCCTCGGGTACGGCAGCGGCCAGTTCGTCGGTGGCCCCGGCCGGGGTGGTCGCGACGACCAGCGGCGCGGCCAGCGCCCGGGCCGCCTCGGACCAGTCGGCCGTACGGACGGGGACGCCCAGCCGCTCGCCCCACTGCCGCATCTCGTCGGCGCGGGCCCGCGAGCGGACGTACGCGGTGACCTCGCCGGTGCAGATCCTGGAGAGCGCGGCCAGGGCCGAGGAGGCGGTGGCCCCGGCGCCGAGGATGGCCGCGGACGGCACCTTCTCGATGCCGCGCTCGTGCAGGGCGGCGACGATGCCGGGGATGTCGGTGTTGTCGCCGAGGCGGCGGCCGTCCTCGGCGAAGACGACCGTGTTGACCGCCTCGACCGAGGCGGCGGTGTCGCTGACGGCGTCGAGCAGCGGGATGACCGCCCGCTTCAGCGGCATCGTCAGGGACAGCCCGGCCCATTCGGGACCGAGCCCGGCGATGAAGCCCGGGAGCGCGGCCTCGTCGACGTCGAAGCGGTCGTACGACCAGTCGGCGAGGCCGAGCTCCTGGTAGGCGGCGCGGTGCAGCACCGGTGAGAGCGAGTGCTCGATGGGTGAACCCAGCACTGCGGCCCGTATCCGTGTCATGTCCTGCTACCCGCCGTTCTTCTGCTTCTGCCGTTCCTGGAACTCGGCGACGAGCTTGAGGTGCTCCTCGTAGGTCTGGGTGAAGGTCGTCGTGTTGCCGTCGACCGACACGAAGAACATCCAGCCGCCGTGATCCGGGTTGAGCGTAGCGGTAAGCGCGTCCAGGCCCGGGTTCCCGATGGGGCCGATCGGGAGGCCCTTGATGAAGTGGGTGTTGTACGGGTTGTTGAAGGCCTGGGCTTCCTTGAGGTTGAAGTTGATCTCGCTCTGGTTCTTCGCGTAGTTGTACGTCGAGTCGAACTCGATCTTCTGGTTCGTGACGTCGTTGGTCTTCTTGAGACGGTTGTAGACCACCTCGGACATCTTGCGGAAGTCCTCGTGGTTCTTGCCCTCGGCGTTGACGAGGCTGGCGACCGTGACCACCTGGAGCGGGTTCTCGAGGCCCAGTTCCTTGGCCTTGCCCTCGATGCCCAGCTCGGAGTACTTGTCCGAGGCGTTCTTGACCATCTGCTTGAGCAGGGACTCGGGCGTGCTGTCCTTGCTGATGTCGTAGCGCGCCGGGTAGAGGAAGCCTTCGAGGGGGTCGATGAGCTTCGGGTTGTTGCCCGCCCAGGCCGGCAGGCCCAGGTTCTTGCCCTCGCGCTTGGCGATCTCCTCGGTGGTGCCGGCCGGCTTGCCGAGGCGGTTGTCGATGGCCTTGTAGACCTCGACGTTCCGCTTGCCCTCGGGAACCGTGATCACGTTCAGCTTCGTGGGGTCGGTCATGAAGGCGACGGCGGCCGCGGCCGACATCTTCTTCTTCAGGGGGTAGACGCCCGGCTGGATCGACTTGCCCTTGGGATTGATGTTCGCCGCGGTGGTGAACGCCTCCACGCTCGCGACGATGCCGTGCTTCTTGAGGATGTTGCCCATCGCGGCCAGGGAGGATCCCGGGGGGATCTGGACGTCGACGGTCTCGCCGGTGCCCTCCCCCGCGTAGTCCTCGGCCGTGGCGAACCGGTCCTTGAGGTAGGTGTAGCCGTAGTAGCCGCCACCGCCGAGCACCGCCACGATGACGAGGGAGGCGACCAGGCACGCGGCGCCGCTGCGCTCCTTGGTCTTGCCGCCCTTGCCGCCCTTCGAGCGGCCGCCCCGGCGGCCGCCGCCGGCGGGCTCGTCGCCGTCACGGCCTTCGCCGGCGTCGGACGCGCTCTCGGATTCCTCGTCCTCCTGCTCGACCGGCTCCGGCTCCAGGTGGCGCCGGCCGGGGGGCTGCGGCGGCGGGTAGGCCTCGGGCGTGGCGTACAGGTCGGGCGCCTCGCCGGGGTAGCCGGCCACGGCCTGCTGGGCGTACGGGTCCGCGCCCGCGTACGGGTCGGCCGGCGCGGGCACCGCGTACTGCCCCTGGCCGGTGTCCCAGCCCTGGGAGTCGTACACCGGCTGCTGGGGCGCCTGCGGGACCTGCGGGGCGTAGGCCTGCTGCTGGGCGTACTGCTGGTACTGCGCCTGCTGCTGGTACTGCTGCTCCGGGTGCCCCTGCTCGGGGTACTGCGGGTGCTGTCCCTGCTGCGGGTACTGCTGCTGCTCCGGGTACTGCTGCTGCGCGTACTGCTGCTGCTCGGGGTACTGCTGCTGGTACTGCTGCTCCTGCGGATACCCCTGCTGCGGATCGGCGTACGGAGCCTGGCCCTGCTGGGTCTGGTGCGCGGTCCACCCCTGGTCCCCGAACAGGGGATCCTCCGGGTGCCACGGTTCGGGGCCACGGCCCCGGCCATACTCAGTCATCGGTCCCCTAGAGCCGCGAGACGAAGGCGACGGCTTGTTCGAATGCCGTCTCATCGCGCGGAACGTTACCGTATCGCGATCAGACAACCACTTCGACGCACTCGCCGGGCGGATTACCTGATACCCGTTCGGTCTCAAGAGCGTTCTGAAGGATCACCACAGCGGCCGCCTGATCGATGACCGATCTGCCCTTCTTCGCGTTCTTTCCGGAGGCGCGCAGCCCCTGGGCGGCGGTGACCGTGGTCATCCGCTCGTCCACCAGACGGACCGTCACCGGTTTGATGCCCTTCGCCAGTTCGTTCGCGAAGACGCGCACCTTGGCCGCGGCCGGCCCCTCCCGCCCGCTGAGCGAGCGGGGCAGGCCGACCACCACCTCGAGGGGCTCGTACTCCTCGACGAGCTGCCGCAGCCGCCGGTGGGCGAACGGGATGTCCCGGCCCGGGACGGTTTCCACCGGAGTGGCCAGGACCCCGTCGGGGTCGCAGGAGGCGACCCCGATCCGGGCGTCCCCCACATCGATCGCCAGCCGGCGGCCGCGGCGCAGGGTCATCGTCAGGCCGTCTCTGCGACGAGGCGCTCGACGGCGCTGATGGCCTCCGGGACGGCGCCCGGGTTCTGGCCGCCGC
Source organism: Streptomyces sp. NPDC058525 (assembly GCF_042719495.1). Classification (NCBI taxonomy): domain Bacteria; kingdom Bacillati; phylum Actinomycetota; class Actinomycetes; order Kitasatosporales; family Streptomycetaceae; genus Streptomyces; species Streptomyces sp. NPDC058525. The sequence goes on along the minus strand of NZ_JBHXNP010000029.1, from coordinate 56,996 downwards.
CCTGGGCGACGTCCGGCTTGCCGCCACCGCCGCCGCCGAGGGTCTTGGCGGCCGTACGGACCAGGTCGCCGGCCTTGAGACCGCGCTCGCGGGCGGCCTCGTTGGTGGCGATCACGGTCAGCGGGCGGTCGTTCGCCACGGTGAACAGGGCCACGACGGCCGGGCGGTCGCCCTGGATGCGGCCGCGGACGTCGAGGACCAGCTTGCGCAGGTCGTCGGCGCCGACGCCGTCCGCCACCTGGCCGACGACGAGGGCGACGCCCTTGATGTCCTGGGCGTTCTGGGCGAGCCCGGCGGCGGCCTGGAGGACCTTCTCCGCGCGGAACTTCTCGATCTCCTTCTCGGCGTCCTTCAGCTTGCCGAGCATGGAGGCGATCTTCTCCGGCAGCTCCTCCGGACGGCCCTTGACCAGATCCTGGAGCTGGGCGACGACCGTGTGCTCCTTGGCGAGGAAGTTGTACGCGTCCACGCCGACGAGGGCCTCGACGCGGCGCACGCCGGAGCCGATGGAGGACTCGCCGAGCAGCTTCACCAGGCCCAGCTGGGCGGTGTTGCCGACGTGCGTGCCGCCGCACAGCTCCTTGGAGAAGTCGCCGATGGTGACGACGCGCACGCGCTCGCCGTACTTCTCGCCGAACTCGGCGATGGCGCCCTGCTTCTTCGCCTCGTCGATGCTCATGATCTCGGCGGTGACCTCGAGCTCGCGCGACAGCACGTCGTTGATCTTCTGCTCGACGTCGGTGAGGACCGAGCCGGGGACGGCGTTCGGCGAGCCGAAGTCGAAGCGGAAGCGGCCGGGGCTGTTCTCGGAGCCGGCCTGGGCGGCCGTCGGGCCCAGCGCGTCGCGCAGGGCCTGGTGGGTCAGGTGCGTGGCCGAGTGGGCGCGGGCGATCGCCCGGCGGCGGGTCACGTCGATGGCGGCGTACGCGGAGGCGCCCACCGTCACCTCGCCGACCTGGACGGAGCCCTTGTGCACGGAGACGCCCGGGACCGGCTGCTGCACGTCGCGGACGACGATGACGGCGCCCGAGTCGAGCTTGATGCGGCCCTGGTCGGCGAGCTGGCCGCCGCCCTCGGCGTAGAAGGGGGTGCGGTCCAGGACGACCTCGACCTCGTCGCCCTCGGAGGCGGCGGGCGCGGACACGCCGTTGACCAGCAGGCCGACGACGGTGGACTCGCCCTGGGTGGTGGCGTAGCCGGTGAACTCGGTGGCGCCGGCCCCGTCGGCGATCTCCCGGTAGGCGGACATGTCCGCGTGGCCGGTCTTCTTGGCCTTGGCGTCGGCCTTGGCCCGGTCGCGCTGCTCCTGCATCAGGCGGCGGAAGCCGGGCTCGTCCACGGAGAGGCCCTGCTCGGCGGCCATCTCCAGGGTGAGGTCGATCGGGAAGCCCCAGGTGTCGTGGAGCAGGAACGCCTTGTCGCCGGAGAGGACCGCGCCGCCGGCGGCCTTGGTCTCGGTCACGGCGGTGTCGAGGATGTTGGTGCCGCCCTTGATGGCCTTCAGGAAGGCGGCCTCTTCGGCGAGGGCGACGGTCTCGATGCGCTTGCGGTCGGTGACGAGCTCCGGGTACTGCTGTCCCATCGTGTCGATCACGACGTCGACGAGGTCCTGGACGACCGGACCGGTGGCGCCCATGAGGCGCATGTTGCGGATGGCGCGGCGCATGATGCGGCGCAGCACGTAGCCGCGGCCCTCGTTGCCGGGGGTGACGCCGTCGCCGATGAGCATGGTCGAGGTGCGGATGTGGTCGGCGACCACGCGCAGCGAGACGTCCGTGTGCTGCGCGGCGCCGTACTGCACGCCGGTCAGCTCGGTGGCCTTGTCCATGACCACGCGCAGGGTGTCGGTCTCGTACATGTTCTGCACGCCCTGCAGGATCATGGCGAGACGCTCGAGGCCCAGACCCGTGTCGATGTTCTTCGACGGCAGGTCGCCGAGGATCGGGAAGTCTTCCTTCCCGTCGCCGGCGCCGCGCTCGAACTGCATGAAGACCAGGTTCCAGATCTCCACGTAGCGCTCGTCGTTGACGGCCGGGCCGCCCTCGACGCCGAACTCGGGGCCGCGGTCGTAGTTGATCTCGGAGCACGGGCCGCAGGGGCCCGGGACGCCCATGGACCAGAAGTTGTCCTTCTTGCCCAGGCGCTGGATGCGCTCCTGCGGGACGCCGATCTTGTCGCGCCAGATCTGCTCGGCCTCGTCGTCGTCGAGGTAGACCGTGATCCAGAGCTTCTCCGGCTCCAGGCCGTAGCCGCCGTCCGCCACGGAGCTGGTGAGCAGCTCCCAGGCGTACTTGATGGCGCCTTCCTTGAAGTAGTCGCCGAAGGAGAAGTTGCCGCACATCTGGAAGAACGTGCCGTGGCGGGTGGTCTTGCCCACCTCTTCGATGTCCGGCGTGCGGACGCACTTCTGGACGCTGGTGAGCGTCGGGGCCGGCGGCTTGGTCTCACCCAGGAAGTAGGGCTTGAACGGCACCATGCCCGCGGGCACCAGCAGCAGAGTCGGGTCGTCCGCGATGAGCGACGCCGAAGGGACAACGGCGTGACCGCGCTCCTCGAAGAAGCTCAGCCAGCGGCGGCGGATTTCAGCCGACTCCATCAGTGGTCCTCATTCCGGTTGTACGTAACCGCCTGGCGGTTCGTTCGGTGGGTGGTCTTGTCGTGCTCGATGGCCCGCAGCCGCCGGGGCCCGGGGAGGGCGGTGACGTTGTCGGGCCGGTCGGGGTCGCTGTTCAGCCCCAGTGCATCGTTCAGCTCGTCCTCGCGCTGCGTCATTCCCGCCTTGACGTCGAGGGCGAAGTCCTTGAGCCGGTGGCCCGCCTCCACCGCCTTGTCGGCGGCCTGGGCGGCGAGGCTCTCCGGGGTCAGCTTCTTGAGCTGACGGTTGACCTTGGTGGTGGCCCACACGCCGGCGGCGGCGCCTGCGGTGAACCAGAAGGCTCGGCGGAACATCTGCGGTCTCAGCCCTTCTGCTTCCGGCGGCGGGCCGCCGGCACGGTGCGGCCGACGATCACGGTTCGCCTGGTGGTCTTCGCGGGCGCCTCGTCCGTGCGGCCCAGCGCCCGGCGGACGCCGTAGCCGAAGGCCGCGACCTTGACCAGCGGTCCCCCGAAGGCGGATGCCACGGTGGAGGAGAGCGCGGAGGCGTTGGAGGTGACCTCCTGGACGTCGCTCGCGATGGCGTCGACCCGGTCCAGCTGGGTGCGCGCGGAGCGGACGGTCGTGGAGGCGTCCGCCAGCAGCGGGACCGCCTGCTCGGTCACGTCGGCCACCAGCTTGGTGGTCGCCTTGAGCACCTGCGCCAGCCTCGCCAGCGCCACGGCGAGGAAGGAGACCAGGATGGCCCAGAAGACGGCCACGAGGATCCCGGCCACCTCTCCACCGGACACGTTGCACCGCTCCCTGAGCCTAGAAATCCACAAAGAAAAGTCTCCCCCGACCCTATCGCGCCGGGGATCCGCTGCCGTACCCGAATTACGAGGTCGAGGCGCCCGCCTTGTACGCAGCGCGTCCGGACCAGTACCCTCCGTGTCCCATGCGACAGAGGACCAACGGCAATCTTCCCTCGGAGCTGAGCGGCTTCGTCGGGCGGGGTGCCGAACTCGCCGAGGTCGGGCGGCTCCTGGAGTCCTCGCGGCTGGTGACGGTGACCGGCGCGGGCGGGGTGGGCAAGTCCCGGCTGGTGCTCGCCGCGGCGGGCGAGCGGGCGGACGGCGAGCGGGCGGACGGAGCGCAGGAACGCTACTGCGACGGTGCATGGCTGGTCGAGCTGTCGGCCGTACGGGATCCGGACCTGCTGGAGCTGGCCGTCTCGGAGGCCCTCGGGCTGACCGACCACACCACCCGCGCGCCCCGGACCGTCCTGGCCGAGCACCTGGCGGAGCGCCGGCTGCTGCTGGTCCTGGACGGCTTCGAGCAGCTGGTCGAGGAGGTGGCGGGGCTGGTACGGGAGCTGCTGCGCGGCTGCCCCGGCCTGCGGGTGCTGGCGGCGGGCCGGCGGGCGCTGGACCTGGACGGGGAGCTGGTCCTCCCGCTGGCGCCGCCGCCCCCGGAGGAGGCGCTGGCCCTGCTGGCGGCCCGGGCCCGCGCCGCCGACCCGGCCTTCGCGGTGACCGAGGCGAACCGGGCCGAGCTGACCGAGCTGTGCGCCCGCCTCGACGGGATCCCGCTGGCCCTGGAGCTGGCGGCGGGCCGGCTGCGGGCGCTGTCCCCCGCGCAGGTGCTGGCCCGTCTCGACGACCGCTTCGCCCTGCTGACGGGCGGCTCGCGCGGGGCGCTCCCCCGGCACCGGGCGCTGCGTACGGCGATCGGCTGGAGCCACGAGCTGTGCACGGCCGCGGAGCGGCTGCTGTGGGCGCGGCTGTCGGTGTTCGCCGGCCCGTTCGACCTCGATGCCGCGGAGTACGTGTGCGCGGGTCCGGACCTGCCGGTGGAGAGCGTGCTGGACCTGGTCGGGGAGCTGCTGGCCCAGTCACTCCTGTTCCGGGAGGAGACGGCGGCCGGAGTGCGCTACCGGATGCTGGAGACCGTACGTGCGTACGGGGCGGGCTGGCTGGAGTCGCTGGGTGACGCGGGCCGGCTGCGGCGGCGGCACCGGGACTGGTACGTGGGCCTGGCGACCTGGTGCGAGCTGGACTGGTTCAGCCCCCGGCAGGCGGAGGTGGCGGCGCTGGTGGAGACGGAGCTGCCGAATCTGCGCCTCGCGATGGAGTGCTCGCTGGACGAGCCGGACGAGGCGCACCTGGCCCAGTACCTGGCGGGGACCCTGTGGTTCTACTGGGCGGGCTGCGGCCGGCTCACGGAGGGCCGGCACTGGCTGGACCGGGCCCTGGACGACGCGGACCAGCCGGTGGAGTACGAGAACTCCCGGCTGAAGGCGCTGTGGGTGCTGGGGTACGTCGCGGCCCTCCAGGGCGACGCGGTGGCCTCCATGAGCGCACTGTACGAGTGCCGGGACGCGGCGGCGCGCAGCGGAAACCTGGTGGCGGCGGCGTACGCGGTGCACCGGCTGGGCTGCCTGGCGCTGGTCTCGGACGACATGGCGCGGGCGGCGGAGCTGCTGGGCCAGGCGCTGGAGCGGTACCGGGACGCCGGGGAGCTGAACAGCAACGTGCTGATGTGCCAGGTGGAGCTGGCGATGGCGCTGGCCTTCCAGGGCGAGCCGGCCGGGGCGCTCGCGCTGTGCCAGGAGGTCCGGGAGATCTGCGAGGAGCGCGGGGAGCGCTGGACGAAGGCGTACGCCCTCTACGTCCTCGCGTACGCGGCGCTGGACGCGGGGGCGGCGGACGAGGCGCGGCAGCTGCTGACCGAGTGCGTGGCCATCAACCACGCCTTCCACGACCTGGTGGGGCTGGTGCTGGCACTGGAGCTGCTCGCGCTGGTCGCGGTCGCGCAGGGCGATCCGGCGGAGGCGGCGGTGCTCCAGGGGGCGGCGGAGCCGATGTGGGCCGGGGTGGGCCTGCAGCTGTTCGGCTCGGGGTACTTCAACGCGCCGCGGCTGATGTGCCAGGAGCGGGCGGGCGAGCTGCTGGGCGCCGAGCGCTACGCGGCGTACGCGGCCGAGGGGCGGGGGCTGAGCCGGGAGGCGGTGGTCGCGCGGGCGCGGTACGGGCCCGGGGGGCCGGAGGACGGAAAAACCCGCCGCCCCCGGAGGGGACGGCGGGTTTCCACCAGCCTGTGAGGCCTATGCCTGCATCAGCGGGCGTAGTACTCGACGACGAGCTGCTCGTCGCAGATGACCGGGATTTCCTTGCGGTTCGGGTCGCGGTCCAGGCGGAAGGCCAGGGCCTTCAGGTTGACCTGCAGGTAGCGCGGGGTCTCGCCCTCGCCTGCGTAGCCACCCTCACGGGCAACCTGGAACGGAACCTTCTCGCGGCTGCGCTCGCGCACGGTGATGACGTCGTCCGGGCGGACACGGAACGACGGCTTGTCGACCTTGCCACCGTTGACCTCGATGTGGCCGTGAACGACCATCTGGCGGGCCTGGTAGATGGTGCGGGCGATGCCCGAACGCAGGACCAGGGCGTCGAGGCGACGCTCGAGCTCGACGACCAGCGCCTCGCCCGTCTTGCCCTCGGCCTTCTTGGCGCGGTCGTACGCGCGGGCCATCTGACGCTCAGAGATGTCGTACTGAGCGCGCAGACGCTGCTTCTCCAGCAGACGGACCTTGTAGTCCGAGTTCTGCTTGCGGCCACGGCCGTGCTCGCCCGGCGGGTAGGGGCGGGCCTCGAAGTACTTGACGGCCTTCGGGGTCAGCGCAATGCCGAGGGCACGCGACTTCTTGACCTTGGGTCGCTTCTGGTTCACGTGGAACCTACCTCCATGTAAGTTAGGTGAGGCTTACCTTAGCGAGGAGGACGTAATGTCTCGACCACATGGGATCCCCCTGCCCAGTGCGCATCGGAGTTCGGATTCCAACACAACGGAATCCGCTTTCGACAACGATAGGCAAGGTCAGCCGCGTCCCAGGGAAGGCGTTCGGCAGCTCACCGGAGCCGAACGCGTACGAACCCTCGTAGAGTCCAACGCCTCAGTATCCCTCACCTTGCCGGGTGCTCGTGACAGTCACGGGCCCGACGAGTTCGGGACAGGGATGCCGGCCGCACGGACCGTCACCCCGGACGGGGACGTGATTCTCCTTGTTTCCGCGGAGTCCGCGGCTGCCAGGGCAGCCGCTCACGCCCAGGACGACGACCTCACCGCCGTGATCGAGATCACGGACGTGGCGCCGGTGTCCGTGCCACATCGTATCCGAGGCCGCGCGTGGCTGGCGGGCTGGCTGACGGCGGTGCGCGGGGCCGAGCGCGCGGCCTGCGCTGCACTGCTCGCGGAGCGGCAGCCGGTGGGCGAGCTGCTGGGGATGTCCGGCCGCCCCGCGTGGGTCATGCTCCGCCTGGAGGTCGGCGAGATCTCGGTGGACGACCTGTGGGGCGCCGAGCACGTGGACCCGGACGACATGGCCGCCGCGGCGCCGGACCCGATGGTCGCCCACGAGGCGGAGCTCCTCCAGCACCTGGCCTCCGCGCACTCCGACCGGATCGGGGAGCTGTGCGGGCTGCTCGGCGCCCGGGAGGCGGACGGCATGTCCGCCACCCCGCTCGCCCTGGACCGCCTCGGCCTGCGCGTGCGCTTCACGGGAGGCGCGGCCGGCTCCTTCGACGCCCGGTTCGACTTCCCCGAGCCGGTGGCGGACATCTGCGGCCTGCGCCGTGCGATGCGGACGCTGTTCGCGGCTGCCGGGGACCCCTCCCAGCGGTAGCTCGGGGAGTCACCGGGGGCAGGTCGCGAGCATCTCCTGGAGCGCGAGCTTCTCGGGCGGCGTCACCGACAGCCGGTACTTGGCCTTGATCCCGGTGTAGCGGCGCGCGTACTCGCACCAGTACGTCTTGAGGGGCGGCTTCCACTTGTCGGCGGTCTTGCTGCTCTTCTCGTAGTTCGTCTGCTTGTCCACGGCGAGCAGCACGTCGAGGTCGTTGGCGTACTCGAGCCTGCGCTGCGGGGTCCAGGCGTACGCGCCGCCCCGCCAGGCGGCGCCCAGCGCGACGACGTGGTCGGTCTGGATCTGCGAGGCGCGCCGGTAGGTGTAGGGGAGCTCCTTGCCGGTGTACGGGTCGTGCAGCACCCCGGAGATCACGACGCACCGGTTCCGGTCCCCCTCGCGGAGCTCCTTGAGGTCCCGGCGCAGCACGTCGTCCCGGGTGTCGCACCCGTTGCGCCCGCCGACGCCGTCGGTCTCGTCCGACCAGTACCGGCCGAAGTTCTCCCGCTTGTACGTCTCCCAGTTCTTGCCCCACTCGACCTTCAGCCCCGCCAGCTGCGTCCTGGCGGTGGCCGCGCCCGGCGGGAACCCGGCACCGGCGAGCGGCACCTGGTCCACCAGCGCCCGGACCTCGCCCGGCGCGCGGTCTTCGTGGTGGCAGGCGCCGAGCAGCAGCGCCGCCGTCACGGCGAGGATCGGCGCACGGGGTCCCATGCGACGGAGCCTGCCACATCCGCCCTCGCCCGGGCCGCAACGGCGCCGCAGGTCAGGACCCGCCGCCGCGCAACCGCTCCCGCACCTTCTCCACCACGTCCGCGTACCGCGCCTCCGCCCCGTACCGCGTCGGCTCGTAGTAGCGCTTGCCGTGCACGGCGTCCGGCGCGTACTGCTGGGCCGCGATGGCGCCCGGCACGTCGTGCGGGTAGACGTACCCCACCGCGTGCCCCAGCTTCGCCGCGCCCTTGTAGTGCCCGTCCCGCAGGTGCGTCGGCACGGACCCGGCCAGTCCGGCCCGTACGTCGGCGAGCGCCGCGCCGATCGCGGTCGTGGCCGTGTTCGACTTCGGGGCCAGCGCCAGCGCGATGGTGGCGTGCGAGAGGGTCAGCGCGGCCTCCGGGAAGCCGATCATCGCCACCGCCTGGGCCGCGGCCACGGCGAGCGGCAGGGCCGTCGGGTCGGCCAGGCCGATGTCCTCGCTCGCCGAGATCATCAGGCGCCGCGCGATGAACCGCGGGTCCTCCCCCGCGTCGATCATCCGGGCCAGGTAGTGCAGCGCCGCGTCCACGTCCGACCCGCGGATCGACTTGATCAGCGCGCTCGCCACGTCGTAGTGCTGGTCGCCGTCCCGGTCGTAGCGGACGGCGGCGCGGTCGACGGCCTCCTCCACCGTCTGGAGGCTGATCTCCGCCTCGCCCTTGGCGATGGCCGCCCCGGCCCCCGCCTCCAGCGCGGTGAGCGCCCGCCGGGCGTCGCCGCCGGCGATCCGCAGCAGGTGCGCCTCGGCGTCCGCGGGCAGGGTGACGGCCCCGCCGAGGCCGCGCTCTTCCGTCAGCGCCCGGCGCATCAGCGCGCTCAGGTCCTCGTCCGTCAGCGGCTCCAGCGTCAGCAGCAGGGAGCGCGACAGCAGCGGGGAGATGATCGAGAAGTACGGATTCTCAGTGGTGGCCGCGATCAGCGTCACCCAGCGGTTCTCGACGGCGGGGAGCAGCGAGTCCTGCTGCGCCTTGCTGAAGCGGTGGATCTCGTCGAGGAAGAGGACGGTGTCCTTGCCGTACCCGCCGGCCGCGCGCTTCGCGCCCTCGATGACCGCACGTACCTCTTTGACCCCGGCCGTGATCGCGGACAGCTCCACGAACCGCTTCTGCGTGGCCTGGCTGACCACATAGGCCAGGGTCGTCTTCCCGATGCCCGGCGGACCCCAGAGGATCACCGAGGAGGCACCGGCGGGGCCGCCGGCCCCGTCCCCGACCAGCCGCCGCAGCGGTGATCCGGGCTTCAGGAGGTGCTGCTGGCCGACGACCTCGTCCAGGGTGCGCGGGCGCATCCGGACGGCGAGCGGAGAGGTCGAGGGGTCCTTCTCCTGGCGGTCTTCGGCAGCGGCGGTGAACAGGTCTGGTTCCACACAGGAAGCCTATGCGAGGCCACCGACAGTCCCGCCGCCTCCGGTCAGGAGGTCCAGAAGTCCCACCAGCGCGTCAGGATCAGCATGCCGATGATCCCGATGTGCAGGACCGGGAGCACCCAGGTGAACTCGTCGAGGAAGCCCTTCAGCCAGCCCGGCGCGGGCAGCAGGCCCTGGCGGACGTTGTGCGAGGTGACGTACCAGAACATCAGGATCGTGGCGACCCAGGCCAGGCAGCACCACAGGCAGAGCGAGTTGATGTTGTACAGCGACTGGTAGGTCAGCCAGGCGCAGAAGACGACGCCGAAGAGGGTGCCCGCGTTCAGCGTGAGCCAGTACCAGCGGCGGAACCGGGCCCCGGCCAGCAGGCTCATCCCGACGCAGATGACGATGCCGTAGGCGACCAGTCCGAGCATGGGGTTCGGGAAGCCGAACGCCGACGCCTGGTCGCTCGTCATGATGTTGCCGCAGGAGACGATCGGGTTCAGGCTGCAGGCCGGCTTGAAGTTCGGGTCCTCCAGCAGCTTGAACTTGTCGAGCGTGATGATCCAGGCGGCGAGCAGCCCCGCGGCCCCCGTGATCACCAGCAGCAGGGCCAGCGCGCGGCTGCCCCCGATCGTCCTGGGAGCGGTGTCCGCGTCCGCGCCTCGTGTCGTCATACCGATACCGATCCCGCCCGCTCCGCATTCCCAGGTCATCAAGCAGGGCCATTGTGCCGTACGGGACTGTGCGGCCACCGTTCGATGGGGATAAGGACGTGCCCGGGCCCGGGCGCCCGTCAGGAGCCGCCCGTGCTGACCAGGCCCGACTCGTAGGCGACGACGACCAGTGGGATTCGCCGGCGGCCACCGTTCTGCACGCGGCGCGGCGGTACGGCCGGGGAGGTACCGGGGAACGGAAGCGGAACGGAAAAGGGGCGGGGCCGGGGAGAACCCCGGCCCCGCCCCTTCGCGGGCGGCCGTGTCAGCCCAGGCGGGCCTGGATCACGGTGACCAGCTCGGCCACCGGCACGGCGGCCTGCTCGCCGGACTCCATGTCCTTGAGCTGGACGACGCCGTCGGCGAGGTCGCGGTCGCCCGCGACGACCGCGAACCGCGCGCCGCTGCGGTTCGCGTCCTTCATGGCGCCCTTGAGGCCCTTGCCCCCGTAGGACATGTCGGCGGCGATACCCGCCTTGCGCAGCGCGGTCACCAGCCCGAACAGGACCGGCTTGGCCTCGCCCAGGGCCACGGCGAACACCGAGGTCGCCGCCGGGAGGTCCAGCTCGATGCCCTCGGCCTCGAGCGCCAGCACCGTACGGTCCACGCCCAGGGCCCAGCCCACGGACGGCAGCGCGGGGCCGCCGATCATCTCGGACAGGCCGTCGTATCGGCCGCCGCCGCCCACCGCGGACTGCGAGCCCAGACCGTCGTGGACGAACTCGAAGGTGGTCCGCGTGTAGTAGTCGAGCCCGCGCACCAGCTTCTCGTCGTCCTCGAAGGCGACGCCGGCCGCCGTGATCAGGGCCCGCACCTCCTCGTGGTACGCCTTGCACCCGTCGCACAGGTAGTCCCGCAGCATCGGCGCGCCGACCAGCTGCTTCTGTACGTCGGCCCGCTTGTCGTCGAGCACGCGCAGCGGGTTGATCTCGGCCCGGCGGATGGTCTCCGCGTCCAGGTCGAGGCCGCGCAGGAAGGACTGGAGCGCCTCCCGGTACACCGGGCGGCACTCCTTGTCGCCCAGCGAGTTCAGCAGGATCCGGAAGTCGCGCAGGCCCAGCGAGCGGTACGCCTGGTCGGCCAGGATGATCAGCTCGGCGTCGAGGGCCGGGTCCTCGGCGCCGATCGCCTCGGCACCGACCTGCGAGAAGTGGCGGTAGCGGCCCTTCTGCGGGCGCTCGTAGCGGTAGTACGAGCCCGAGTACCAGAGCTTGACCGGCAGGTTGCCCTGCTTGTGCAGGCTCGCCTCCAGCGCCGCGCGCAGCACCGAGGCCGTGCCCTCGGGGCGCAGGGCGAGCTGGTCGCCGCCCTTGGTCTCGAAGGCGTACATCTCCTTGGAGACGATGTCGGTGGACTCGCCCACACCGCGGGCGAAGAGGCCGACGTCCTCGAAGCCGGGGGTCTCGATGTAGCCGTAGCCGGAGTTGCGCAGGGGGGCCGAGATGGCCTCGCGCACGGCCAGGTACTTCACGGAGACCGGCGGGATCAGGTCGTACGTGCCCTTGGGGGCCTTGAAGGTGCTCACGAAACTCTCGTCACATTCCTCGTCGTGGAGCGGCTGTCGGGTCCGCTGCCAGGCCGGCCGCGACCTCCCGCAGGTACGGGTTGGTCGCGCGCTCGCGGCCGATGGTGGTCTGGGGACCGTGGCCGGACAGCACCACGGTCGAGTCGTCGAGCGGCAGGCACACGCGGCCCAGCGACTCGAGCATCTCGGCGTGGGAGCCGCCGGGCAGGTCGGTGCGTCCGATGGAGCCGGCGAAGAGCAGGTCGCCAGAGAAGAACACGGACGGCACGTCCGAGGACTCCGGCATCCGGAAGGTCACCGACCCCCTGGTATGCCCCGGCGCGTGCGCCACGGAGAAGTCCATTCCGGCCAGCTTCAGCGCGGCGCCGTCGGTCAGCTCGCGGACGTCCTCCGGCTCGCCCACGGTCAGCTCGCCCATGAGCGGCATCCCGATGGAGCGGCCGAGGGCCTTCTCCGGGTCGCTCATCATGTAGCGGTCCTCGGGGTGGATCCAGGCCGGTACGTCGTGTGCTCCGCACACCGGGACGACCGAGGCCACATGATCGATGTGGCCGTGGGTCAGCACGACCGCGACGGGCTTGAGCCGATGCTTCCGCAGCGTCTCCTCGACACCCTGGACGGCCTGGTGGCCCGGGTCGATGATCACGCACTCCTCACCGGCGGCGGGGGCGACCAGGTAACAGTTGGTCCCCCAGGCCCCGGCGGGGAACCCGGCAATCAGCACGTTCGTCCTCAATCGTCGTCCGGCGGGAGGCTGCAGATCGGAATGCTGCTGCTCAGAGCCTACCGGCGCCCGTCATCACACAGCGAACCCATATACGGTACGGCCTAACCCAGCCCGGACAGTGGTACCAGAGACGCACAAGGAGACGACCCGGTGGTCACGAGCGATCAGCGGCGGCGACAGCTCGCCAGGGAGAAGTACGAGCGCCAGCAGAAGCGCCGGGCCGAGGCCCGCCAGAAGGCGCGCCGGCGGGCGGCGGTGATCGGCGCGGCGGTGGCCGTGGTGGTCGCGACGCTGGTCGGCCTCGTCGTCGGCGGCGTCTTCGACAAGGACACGAAGGACCAGGCGGCCGACCCGGCCGCCAGCCCGTCGGCCTCGCCGTCCCCGAAGCAGTCCCCCTCGCCCGAGATGGCCATCGACCAGAAGGCGAAGTACACCTTCGCCCTGAAGACGAGCGCGGGCGACATCAACTTCACGATGGACGCGGCGAAGACCCCGCAGACCGTGAACTCGTTCAAGTCGCTGGCCGACAAGGGCTACTTCGACAACACCAAGTGCCACCGGCTGACGTCGAGCGGGATCTTCGTGCTCCAGTGCGGCGACCCGGAGGGCACCGGCATGGGCGGCCCCGGCTACAACATCCCGGACGAGAACCTGGACTCGCTCGGCAAGGCGAACGAGCAGGGGCAGGTCGTCTACCCGGCCGGCACGGTCGCGATGGCCAACACCGGCCAGCCCGGCTCGGGCGGCAGCCAGTTCTTCCTGGTCTACAAGGACAGCCCGCTGGCGCCCTCGTACACGCCGTTCGGCAAGATCGACGCGGCGGGCGTGAAGGTCCTGGAGGAGATCGCGAAGGCGGGCACGGTCGACGGCGGCTCGGACGGGGCGCCGAAGAACGAGGTCAAGATCGAGAAGGGCACCGTCACCCAGAACTGACCGGAAGCAGCTGCCGCGGGCCCGGCGGCCCCCTTACCGCGCGTACGTCGATATTCCGTCGTGCGGGATGCGGACAGCCGGCCCGGCGGTCGCCTATGTTGGCGTTGTGCAGGGCGGGCGCGGCCCGCCCCAGGAAACTGTGGACGATGCCCAGGGGGTGAACCCCTCGCAAGGCATCAGGTGGAGGAGGCGCTGTGAGCAGCGACCCGTGGGGCCGAGTCGACGAGACGGGCACCGTGTACGTGCGTACTGCCGAGGGCGAGCAGGTCGTCGGTTCGTGGCAGGCGGGCACCCCTGAGGAGGCCCTGGCCTACTTCGAGCGCAAGTACGAGGGCCTGGTGGTCGAAATCGGCCTCCTCGAAAAGCGGGTGCGGACCACCGATCTGTCCGCCAAGGACGCGCAGACGGCGATCGACCACCTGCGCACGCAGGTGGACGAGCACCACGCCGTGGGTGACCTCGACGCGCTGCGCGTACGGCTGGACAAGCTGGTCGAGACCGTCGAGTCGCGGCGCGAGGAGCGCAAGGCCCAGAAGGCCAAGCAGACCGACGAGGCCCGCGCGGCCAAGGACGCGCTGGTCGTCGAGGCCGAGCAGCTGGCGCAGAGCGACCAGTGGCGCAGTGCCGGCGAGCGGCTGCGCGCCCTGGTGGACATCTGGAAGGGTCTGCCGCGGCTGGACCGCAAGTCGGACGACGAGCTGTGGCACCGCTTCTCGCACGCCCGCTCCGCGTTCTCCAAGCGCCGCAAGGCGCACTTCGCCTCGCTGGACGCGCAGCGCGAGGATGCCCGCAAGGTCAAGGAGAAGCTGGTCGCCGAGGCCGAGTCGCTGTCGAAGTCGGCCGACTGGGGTCCGACGGCCGCCCGCTACCGCGAGCTGATGGCGGACTGGAAGGCGGCGGGCCGGGCGCAGCGCGAGGCCGAGGACGACCTGTGGAACCGCTTCCGCGGCGCGCAGGACGTGTTCTTCGCGGCGCGCAGCGAGGTCTTCGCGGAGCGCGACGCCGAGCAGGTGGAGAACCTGAAGCTGAAGGAGGAGCTGGCCGACGAGGCCGAGAAGCTCGTCCCGATCACCGACCTGAAGGCGGCCCGTGCCGCGTTCCGCTCCCTCAACGAGCGCTGGGAGGCCATCGGCCACGTGCCGCGGGACGCCCGGCCGAAGGTCGAGGGCCGGATGCACACCGTGGAGCGGGCCATCCAGGAGGCCGAGGAGGGCGAGTGGCGCCGTACGAACCCGGAGGCGCGGGCGCGTGCGGCCGGTCTGACGGGCCAGCTCCAGGCGGCCGTCGACAAGCTGCGTGAGCAGATCGACGCGGCGCGCGCGGCGGGCAACAACGCGAAGGCCGACAAGCTCTCGCGCGAGCTGGAGGGCCGCCAGGCCCTGCTGGACCAGGCGCTGAAGGGCCTGGAGGAGTTCGGCGGCTAGCGGGCTCCCCGAGCACGCACGAGGGCCCCGGTACGGATGATCCGTACCGGGGCCCTCGTGCGTGCGGCTACGGCCGGCGGGCCGAGGTCACGCGGTAGACGTCGTACACGCCCTCGACGCCCCGTACGGCCTTCAGGACGTGGCCCAGGTGCTTGGGGTCGCCCATCTCGAAGGTGAAGCGGGAGGTGGCCACGCGGTCACGGGAGGTCTGGACGGCGGCCGAGAGGATGTTCACGTGCTGGTCCGACAGGACGCGGGTGACGTCGGAGAGCAGGCGGGACCGGTCCAGGGCCTCGACCTGGATGGCGACCAGGAAGACCGAGGACTGGGTGGGCGCCCATTCGACCTCCAGCATCCGCTCGGGCTGCTGGGAGAGCGAGTCCACGTTGACGCAGTCCGCGCGGTGAACCGATACGCCGCTGCCGCGCGTGACGAACCCGATGATCGGGTCGCCCGGCACCGGGGTGCAGCAGCGGGCCAGCTTGACCCACACGTCGTCGACGCCCTTGACCACGACGCCCGGGTCGGCGTTGCTGCGCCGCTTGTTGCGGGCGCGCGCCGGCGGGATGGACTCCTCGATGTCCTCGTTGGCGGCCTCCTCGCCGCCGAGGGCCTGGACGAGCTTCTGTACGACGCCCTGCGCGGCCACGTGGCCCTCGCCGATCGCCGCGTACAGGGAGGAGATGTCGGGGTAGCGCATCTCGTGCGCGAGGGTGACGAGCGAGTCGCCGGTCAGGATGCGCTGGATCGGCAGGTTCTGCTTGCGCATGGCCCGCGCGATGGCGTCCTTGCCGTGCTCGATGGCCTCGTCGCGGCGCTCCTTGGAGAACCAGCCGCGGATCTTGTTGCGGGCCCGCGGGGACTTGACGAAGCCGAGCCAGTCGCGGGACGGGCCCGCGCCCTCGGCCTTGGAGGTGAAGACCTCGACCAGGTCGCCGTTGTCGAGGGTGGACTCCAGCGGGACGAGGCGGCCGTTGACCCGGGCCCCTATGGTCCGGTGGCCGACCTCGGTGTGGACGGCGTACGCGAAGTCCACGGGCGTGGCTCCGGCCGGCAGCGCTATGACGTCGCCCTTGGGCGTGAAGACGAAGACCTCGTTGCGGGAGAGGTCGAAGCGCAGCGAGTCGAGGAACTCGCCCGGGTCCTCGGTCTCCTTCTGCCAGTCGAGCAGCTGGCGCAGCCAGGCCATGTCGTTGACGGTGTCCTGCCCGGCGCTGCCCTTGGCGGCCTGCGGGACGTCGGTGCGGACCTTGGAGGTGCCGGCGACGGTCTGCTGCTTGTACTTCCAGTGGGCGGCGATGCCGTACTCGGCGCGGCGGTGCATGTCGAAGGTGCGGATCTGGAGCTCGACCGGCTTGCCGCTGGGCCCGATGACCGTCGTGTGGAGCGACTGGTACATGTTGAACTTGGGCATCGCGATGTAGTCCTTGAACCGGCCGGGAACCGGATTCCACCGCGCGTGCACCGTGCCGAGGGCCGCGTAGCAGTCCCGCACGGTGTCGACGAGGACGCGGATGCCCACCAGGTCGTAGATCTCCGCGAAGTCACGGCCGCGGACGATCATCTTCTGGTAGACGCTGTAGTAGTGCTTGGGCCGGCCGGTGACGGTGGCCTTGATGCGGGCGGCCCGGAGGTCGGTCTGCACCTCGTCGGTGACGACGGCGAGGTACTCGTCGCGCTTGGGGGCGCGCTCGGCGACCAGGCGCACGATCTCGTCGTACATCTTCGGGTAGAGGATCGCGAAGGAGAGGTCTTCGAGCTCCCACTTGATCGTGTTCATGCCCAGCCGGTGCGCCAGCGGGGCGTAGATCTCGAGGGTCTCGCGGGCCTTCTTCTCCTGCTTCTCCCGCTTGAGGTAGCGCATGGTGCGCATGTTGTGCAGGCGGTCGGCGAGCTTGATCACCAGGACCCGGGGGTCCTTGGCCATCGCCACGACCATCTTGCGGACGGTCTCGGCCTGGGCGGCCTCGCCGAACTTGACCCGGTCGAGCTTGGTGACGCCGTCGACGAGGAGGGCCACCGCGTCGCCGAAGTCGCGGCGCAGGTCTTCGAGGCCGTACTCGGTGTCCTCGACGGTGTCGTGCAGCAGACCCGCCATCAGGGTGGCCGGGTCCATGCCGAGCTCGGCGAGGATGGTCGTGACGGCGAGCGGGTGGGTGATGTAGGGGTCGCCGCTCTTGCGCTTCTGGCCGCGGTGCCAGCGCTCGGCGACCTGGTAGGCCTGTTCCAGCTGGCGCAGCGTCGCCGTCTCGATCTTCGGGTCGTTGCTGCGGACTATGCGGAGCAGCGGCTCCAGCACCGGGTTGTACGGGTTCGAGCGCTGGACGCCCAGCCGGGCGAGCCGGGCGCGCACCCGGT
This sequence comes from Streptomyces sp. NPDC058525, assembly GCF_042719495.1. Lineage (NCBI taxonomy): Bacteria > Bacillati > Actinomycetota > Actinomycetes > Kitasatosporales > Streptomycetaceae > Streptomyces > Streptomyces sp. NPDC058525. The sequence goes on along the minus strand of NZ_JBHXNP010000029.1, from coordinate 39,954 downwards.
TGGAGGACCCGGCCGACTTCACCGGCGCGGGCTTGACCGGCGGGGCCGGCGGGGGCGTGGCGGCGGGCGCCGCGGCCTGCTCGGCCTGCGGGTCGGGCTGCGCGGCGGAGAGTGGCTGGACCTCGTCTGGCAAGAGCGCTCCTCTGGGGGTCCCCCCGTACGAAGGTGGGGGAGGATCCGGTGCCCGTGTCCGGTCCGGATAACCCATCGTAGCGAGGGTTGGCCACCCTCGTTCCCCGAGCCCCACGCCTGAGCCGCCTGCACGGCACTGCGCCGCACATGCGAACGGCGGGCACCCGGGATGTCCCGGATACCCGCCGCCCGGCAGCGAGAAGGTCAGACCACGATCAGCGCGTCCAGCGGAGCCCCACCCAGCGCACCGGCCACCTTGGCCCGGCCCGGCAGGAACGACAGCTCCATCAGGACCGCCACGCCGGCGACCTCCGCCCCGGCCCGCCGGATCAGCGAGAGCGAGGCTTCGGCGGTGCCGCCGGTGGCCAGGACGTCGTCGATGACCATGACCCGGTCACCGGCCGACAGATCCTCCGCGTGGACCTCGATCTCCGCGGTCCCGTATTCCAGCTCGTACGACTGCGCCAGCGTCGCCCCCGGCAGCTTCCCGGCCTTGCGCACCGGAACGAAGCCGATCCCGGCCCGCACGGCCACCGGAGCCGCCAGGATGAACCCGCGCGCCTCCAGCCCGACGATCTTCGTCGCCCCGTACTGCCCGGCCAGGGCGACCAGCGCGTCCGTCAGCGCCGCGAACGCCTTCGCGTCCGCCAGCAGCGGGGTGATGTCCTTGAACATCACGCCCGGCTTCGGGTAGTCCGCCACGTCCCTGATCCGGCTGAGCAGCAGCTCGCGCACGTCCTCGGGCAGCGGCGACGCCGTCACCGGCGCCGCCCCGGCTGACGGCCCTGCGCCACGACCTGCGGCTCGTCCACGACGGTGTCCTCACCGTCCGCGGACTCGCCCTTGGCCGCCGCGGAAGCGCGCTTCGCGAGCACCCGCTTCTTCAGGGCCTTCATCGCCGGCTCGCGCTCCTTGAGGTCCACGACCAGCGGGGTCGCGATGAAGATCGAGGAGTACGCACCGGCCGCGAGGCCGACGAACAGCGACAGCGAGATGTCGTTCAGCATGCCGGCGTCCAGCAGGCCGCCGCCGATGAACAGCAGGGCCGCGACCGGGAGCAGCGCCACGACCGTGGTGTTGATCGAGCGGACCAGCGTGCCGTTGATGCTGCGGTTGGCGATCTCGCTGTACGTGAAGCGGGTCTGCTTCGTGATGTCCTTCGACCCCTCCTTGAGACCGTCGAAGACGACGACGGTGTCGTAGAGCGAGTAGCCGAGGATCGTCAGCAGACCGATGACCGTACCCGGCGTGACCTCGAAGCCGACCAGCGAGTAGATGCCGACCGTGATCGTGAGGTCGTGGATCAGGGCGATCAGCGCCGCGACCGCCATCCGCCACTCGAAGGCGATGGCCAGGTAGACCACCACGAGGACCATGAAGATCCCGAGGCCGGTCCAGGCCTTGTTGGCGATCTGCTCACCCCAGCTGGGGCCGACCAGGTCGGCGTTGATGCCGGCCTCGTCGACCTTGAGGTCGGCGGCGAGCTTCTTCTTGACGTCGGTCGCGGCGTCGGTGTCCACACCCGAGATCTGGATGCGCAGGCCCCCGGTGCCGAGCTCCTGGACGATCGCGTCGTGACCGGAGGCCTCCTCGGCGAACTCACGCGCCTTGGGCTCCGAGACGGCCGTCTTCGGGGTGGTGAAGACGGCACCGCCCTTGAACTCGATGCCCATGTTGAGGCCCTGAACGGCCAGGGCCGCGATCGCCGTGATGGTGATCAGGATGGAAACGCCGTACCAGATGAAGCGCTTGCCGACGAAGTCGTAGCCGACCTCACCGCGGTACAGCCTGGCGCCGAGATCTCCCAGCTTCGACATCTCTCACGCCTCCTTTGCGTCGACGGGGGCGGGTGCGGAACCCGTACGGCGGGACCGGCGCAGCGGCGGCTTGGCGCCGAGCCGCTCCGGGTCCAGCCCGGACCACGGGTGACCGCTGGAGAAGAACTTCGTACGCGCCAGCAGCGTCATGATCGGCTTGGTGAAGAGGAACACCACGACCACGTCGAGCAGGGTGGTGAGACCCAGCGTGAAGGCGAAGCCCTGCACCTTGCCGACGGTGACGATGAACAGCACCGCGGCCGCCAGGAACGACACGAAGTCGGAGACCAGGATGGTGCGCCGGGCCCGCGGCCAGGCGCGCTCGACGGCCGGACGCAGGGTGCGGCCCTCGCGGATCTCGTCGCGGATGCGTTCGAAGTACACGATGAACGAGTCCGCCGTGATGCCGATCGCGACGATCGCACCGCAGACGGCGGGCAGGTTCAGCGCGAAGCCGATGCCCTTTCCGAGCAGCGTCATGATCGTGTAGGTGAGGATGGCGGACACCAGGAGGCTGATGATGGCGACGAACGCCAGGCCCCGGTAGTACACCAGCAGGTAGATCACCACGAGCAGCAGGCCGATGGCGCCGGCGATCAGGCCGGCCTTCAGCTGCTCGCCGCCGAGCGCGGCGGTGACGGTGGTGACGCTGTCCTCGCTGAAGGAGAGCGGCAGGGCGCCGTACGAGAGCATGTTGCCCAGGTCCTGCGCGGACTGCTGGGTGAAGCCGCCCGAGATCTCCGCGTTGCCGCCGGTCAGCGCCTGGCTGACGGACGGGTCGGAGATGACCTGGCCGTCGAGGACGATCGCGAACTGGTTCTGCGGGGCCTGCTTGGTGGCGAGCTCACCGGTGATCTTGGCGAACTTGTCGGCGCCCTTGTCGGTGAACTGCATCGTGACGATCCACATGCCGCGCTGCGGGTCGATCTGGCCCTTGGCGTCCTTGACGTCCTGGCCGTCGACCTGGGCGGGACCGAGGATCCACTTGCCCCAGGCGGCGCCGCGCTGGCCGCAGGCGACCATCGGGTCCTCGGGCTTGACGCCCTTGCCGGCGGCCGCGCGCTGCTCCTCGTTGGTGCAGTCCAGCTTGGCGAAGGCCTCCTGCAGGCCGGCGGCCGCGGTGTCCTCGGCCGTCGGGGGCGTGGAGGGCGACGGAGCGCCCGACGCCGAGCCCGACGGGGTCGGCGTGGCCTTGTTGTCGTCTGCCTTCTTCGACTCGCTACCCGAGGGGGTGGGAGTGGGGGCGTTCGGGGCCTTGAGGGCCTCGCTGAGCGCACGGCCCTGGGAAGTGGCGCTGGACGACGGGGTGGCCGACGGGGACTTGCCGTCCTCGGCCTTGGGGGCGCCGGAGCCGCTCGCGGAGGGGCTCGGGCTCTGGGTGCCTTCGGGCGCGGCGGGGGCGCCGTCGGCGAAGGCGAGGACCGGGCGGAAGTACAGCTGGGCGGTGGTACCGACCTGCTCGCGCGCCTGCTGCTCGTTCGTCCCCTTGGGGATGTTCACGATGATGTGGTCGCGGCCCTGCGTCTGGACCTCGGCCTCCGACACGCCGAGACCGTTGACGCGGCGCTCGATGATGCCGACCGCCGTGTTCATGTTGGTCTCGTTGATCGCGTCCGGCTTGCCCGGCTCGCTCTTGGCCTTGAGCGTGATGCTCGTGCCGCCGGCGAGGTCGATGCCCAGCCGGGGAGTCGTCTGCTTGGAGAGGAACATCCCCGCGGTGAGCGCCACCATCGCGATCAGGATGATCGCCAGGGCGCGCCCCGGCCTCCCCTGAGCCCCCGTGGGCCGCCGGCCCTTCTTCGGTGCTGCCACCTTGTCGTTTCTCCCTGTCCAACCGCCCCGCGCCGGGTCAGCGCGCGGACGGCCACGAAAATGTGTGGTGGGGACCCCTGCCCCCCGCAGAAGTGGGTCACTGCCCGGGACCGCGACGGCCGCCGGTCAGGCGGCTTCGCGGTCCCCGGCCCGTGCGCTACTTCGCGCCGGGCTCGCCGTCCGCCTTGCCGTCCTTGGGCTCGTCGCCCTTGGGCTCGTCGTCCTTCGGCTCGTCCTTCTTGCCGAGGTCGAGCTTGGGGGCCGCGTCCTCGTCCTTCCCGGTGAGGGAGGAGGCGTCGTCGGGGACGACCGGCGTGTCGATGGTCAGATCATCGGTGGTGCCGTGGACGATGCGGTTGTATTCCGCGTCTTCGAGGACGGCGCCGATGGCGTTCTTCGCGAAGATCGCGTGGACGCCGGGAGCCACCTCGAGGGTGACGGTGTCGTCACCGATCTCCTTCACCGTGGCGTACATGCCGCCAATGGTGCGGACCCCGGTGCCGGGCGTCATCTGGTCGCGCATCTGCGCGGCAGCCTGCTGCTTCTTCTTCGCGGAGCGGGTCATCAGGAACATCGCCCCGATGAGCACGATGAACGGGAGGAGTGTCACGAGATTCACGGGACGGAGATCCTTCGCACGACCGCGCGCGGACGGGCGGCCTTTTCTACGGGGGTGGGCATGCCGACCCGAAAGGTCGGCATCGGCGGAGTCTAGGCGAGTCCGCACCGATGGAACAACGCCCAGCATGGCACCGCAGTTCCTGAGGGTGCGAACCTCCGCGCCGTCAGGCCCCGAACAAGCCCTGTTGTCCGCTTGATCCGCTCCCGTGCTGCTGCGGCGGCACGAGTCCCAGGTGGGACCAGGCGGCGGGCGTCGCGACCCGGCCCCTGGGGGTGCGCGCGAGCAGGCCCTCGCGGACGAGGAAGGGCTCGGCGACCTCCTCCACGGTCTCCCGCTCCTCGCCGACGGCGACGGCGAGCGTGGACAGGCCCACGGGCCCGCCGCCGAAGAGCTTGAGCAGCGCCTCCAGCACGGCCCGGTCCAGCCGGTCGAGCCCGCGCGCGTCCACCTCGTACACCTGGAGGGCGGTACCGGCCACCTCCCGGTTGATCACGCCGTCGGCGCGGACCTGGGCGTAGTCGCGGACGCGGCGCAGCAGGCGGTTCGCGATGCGGGGGGTGCCGCGGGAGCGGCCGGCGATCTCGGCGGCGCCGTCGGTGTCGATCTCCACGTCGAGGAGGCGGGCGGAGCGGTGGATGACGCGCTCCAGCTCCTCGGGGGCGTAGAACTCCATGTGCCCGGTGAAGCCGAACCGGTCGCGCAGCGGGGGCGGCAGCAGGCCGGCCCGGGTGGTGGCCCCGACCAGGGTGAACGGCGGCAGCTCCAGCGGGATCGCGGTGGCCCCGGGCCCCTTGCCGACGATCACGTCGACGCGGAAGTCCTCCATGGCCATGTAGAGCATCTCCTCGGCGGGCCGGGACATGCGGTGGATCTCGTCGAGGAAGAGCACCTCGCCCTCCTGGAGGGAGGAGAGGATGGCGGCGAGGTCGCCGGCGTGCTGGATGGCGGGGCCGGAGGTGATGCGGATGGGCGCGCCCATCTCGGCCGCGATGATCATCGACAGGGTGGTCTTGCCGAGGCCGGGGGCGCCGGAGAGCAGGACGTGGTCGGCGGTGGCGCCGCGCTGCTTGGCCGCCTTGAGGACGAGGTCCAGCTGCTGGCGGACCTTCTCCTGGCCGACGAACTCCTCGAGGTCCTTGGGACGCAGCGCCGCCTCGACGGCGGTGTCTTCCCCGTCGGCTGCCGGCGCGACAATGCGGTCGCTCTCGTCGTCCCAGTTCACGGTGTCAGTCTGCCTTCTCGGTTCGTACGGTGAGTCGTCGGGTGCGGCCCCGCCATATGCAGCCTCGCCGGTGTCAGCAGGCAATCCAGCCGAAGCCGACGGACGGCATCAGCCAAATCCAGCCCCGCCGGCGATTGAGGCTCGGGGTCTGGGGCGGAGCCCCAGCAGCGGCGCCGCACGGATCTCAGCGGGCTCGGTTCAGGGACTGGAGGGCCGCGCGCAGGAGCTGGGGAACGGGGGCCGAGCCGCCGGCGGCGATGGCGGCTTCGGCCTGCGGCGTCACCGCCGCCACCGCCTCCTCCGCATCGCGCGAGGCATACCCCAGCCCGATCAGGGCCGCGGCGAGCTGCTCCGTCCACGGCGCCGGACCCGACGCGGCGGCCCGCTGCGGCCCCACCAGGCCGCTGGAGCCGAGCGGCGCGCCCAGCTTGTCCTTCAGCTCCAGCAGCAGCTTCTGCGCGCCCTTCTTGCCGATCCCCGGCACCGCCGTCAGCGCCTTCTCGTCGCCCGTCGAGACGGCGACCCGCAGGGCGTCCGGGCTGTGCACCCCGAGCATCGCCTGCGCGAGCCTCGGGCCTACGCCGCTCGCGGTCTGGAGCAGTTCGAAGACCTGCCGCTCGTCGTCGTCGGCGAAGCCGTACAGCGTGAGCGAGTCCTCCCGTACGACCAGCGAGGTGGCCAGCCGGGCCGGTTCGCCCGTCCGCAGGCCGGCGATGGTGTTCGGCGTGCACTGCACGGCCATGCCCACTCCCCCGACCTCGATCACGGCCAGGGTGGGGGCGAGCGCGGCGACGGGGCCGCTGACGAAGGCGATCATCGGGTACGGCCTTTCGAGCCTGAGGCGTGCAGGGCGACCGCCTGCTGGAGGCGGTTCTGGGCGGGGGCCCGCCAGATGTGGCAGATGGCCAGGGCGAGGGCGTCGGCGGCATCGGCCGGCTTCGGCGGCGCGTCCAGCCTGAGCAGGCGGGTCACCATGGCCCCGACCTGGGCCTTGTCGGCCCGGCCGCTGCCGGTGACGGCGGCCTTGACCTCGCTCGGCGTGTGCAGGGCGACCGGTATCCCGCGCCGGGCCGCGCACAGCATGGCGACGGCACTGGCCTGGGCGGTGCCCATCACGGTGCTCACGTTGTGCTGGCTGAACACCCGCTCCACGGCGACGACTTCGGGCCGGTGCGTGTCGAGCCATTCCTCGATGCCCTGCTCGATGGCGACGAGCCGGTCGCCCAACTCGGCGTCCACGGGCGTGCGTACGACCCCCACCCCGAGCATGGCCAGGGGGCGGCCGGCGACCCCTTCGACGACGCCGATGCCGCATCGCGTCAGCCCCGGGTCCACGCCGAGTACGCGCATCCCGCCCCCATCCTCGATCACATGTCCGTGTTCGTGCAGGGTATCGGGACCCACTGACAAAGAGACCAAAGCGACGGGCCGACAGGGTGTGTCCTGTCGGCCCGTCGTCGGAATCGGTGCCCTGCTCAGGCGTCGACCTTCTCCATGACCTCGTCCGAGACGTCGAAGTTGGCGAAGACGTTCTGCACGTCGTCGCTGTCCTCCAGCGCGTCGATCAGCTTGAAGATCTTGCGCGCGCCCTCCTCGTCCAGCTCGACCTGCATGGTCGGGACGAAGCTGGAGTCGGCCGAGTCGTAGTCGATGCCCGCCTCCTGGAGCGCGGTGCGGACCGCGACCATGTCGGTCGGCTCGCTGATGATCTCGAAGGTGTCGCCGTTGTCGTTGACCTCTTCGGCGCCGGCTTCGAGCACCGTCTCCAGGACGTCGTCCTCGGTGAGCTCGCCCTTGGGCAGCAGGACGACGCCCTTGCGGTTGAACAGGTACGAGACCGAGCCCGGGTCGGCCATCGAGCCGCCGTTGCGGGTCATGGCGACCCGCACGTCGGAGGCGGCGCGGTTGCGGTTGTCGGTGAGGCACTCGATGAGCACCGCGACGCCGTTCGGGCCGTAGCCCTCGTACATGATCGTTTCGTAGTCGGCGCCGCCGGCCTCGAGACCACCGCCGCGCTTGACCGCGGAGTCGATGTTCTTGTTCGGGACCGAGCTCTTCTTGGCCTTCTGGATGGCGTCGAACAGCGTCGGGTTGCCGTCGATGTCGGCGCCGCCCATACGGGCCGCGACCTCGATGTTCTTGATCAGCTTCGCGAAGAGCTTGCCGCGCTTGGCATCGATCACGGCCTTCTTGTGCTTCGTCGTAGCCCATTTAGAGTGGCCGGACATCCGCCTGTCTCCTTCGCGTAACCAACAGTGTTCGTCCCCGATCCTACCGGGACCTGATTACAGCCCCGCGCGCACCATGTCGACGAAGTACGCGTGGACTCGGTCGTCGCCGGTCAGCTCGGGGTGGAACGAGGTCGCGAGGACGTTGCCCTGGCGGACGGCGACCGTGTGGCCGTCGTACGCGGCGAGCACCTCGGCGGCGGCGCCGACGGACTCGACCCACGGGGCGCGGATGAAGACGCCCTGCACCGGGCCGCCCGCTATGCCCGCGAACTCGATCTCCGCCTCGAAGGACTCGTTCTGGCGGCCGAAGGCGTTGCGGCGCACGATCATGTCGATGCCGCCCAGGGTCTCCTGGTCCTCGCGGCCGTCCAGGAGCTTGTCGGCGAGCATGATCATGCCGGCGCAGGTGCCGTACACCGGCATGCCGGCGGCCACGCGCTCGCGCAGCGGCTCCAGCATGCCGAACAGCACGGCGAGCTTCGACATGGTCGTGGACTCGCCGCCGGGGATCACCAGGGCGTCGACCTCGGCGAGCTCCTCGGGACGCCGGACCGGCCTGGCCACGGCGTCCGCCGCGGCCAGGGCGATCAGGTGCTCCCGTACGTCGCCCTGGAGAGCCAGGACACCGATCACGGGGGGATTCGTCATCTCGGTACTACCAGCCGCGGTTGGCGTAGCGCTCGGCCTCGGGGAGGGTGTCGCAGTTGATGCCGACCATGGCCTCGCCCAGGTTGCGGGACGCGTCCGCGATGATCTTCGGGTCGTCGTAGAAGGTGGTGGCCTTCACGATGGCGGCGGCGCGCTTGGCCGGGTCGCCCGACTTGAAGATGCCGGAGCCGACGAAGACGCCCTCGGCGCCGAGCTGGCGCATCAGCGCGGCGTCGGCGGGGGTGGCGACGCCACCGGCGGAGAACAGGACGACCGGGAGCTTGCCGAGCTCGGCGACCTCCTTGACCAGCTCGTACGGGGCGCGCAGCTCCTTGGCGGCGGCGAACAGCTCGTTGTTGTCGTAGCCGCGCAGGCGGGCGATCTCGTTCTTGATCTGGCGCAGGTGGCGGACGGCCTCGACGACGTTGCCGGTGCCGGCCTCGCCCTTCGAGCGGATCATGGCCGCGCCCTCGGCGATGCGGCGCAGGGCCTCGCCCAGGTTGGTGGCGCCACAGACGAAGGGGGTGGTGAAGGCCCACTTGTCGGAGTGGTTGACCTCGTCGGCCGGGGTCAGGACCTCGGACTCGTCGATGTAGTCGACGCCGAGGGACTGCAGGACCTGGGCCTCGACGAAGTGGCCGATGCGGGACTTGGCCATGACCGGGATCGACACGGCCTCGATGATCTCTTCGATCATGTTCGGGTCCGACATGCGCGCCACGCCGCCGTCCTTGCGGATGTCGGCGGGGACCCGCTCGAGGGCCATGACGGCCACGGCGCCGGCGTCTTCGGCGATCTTCGCCTGCTCGGCGTTGACCACGTCCATGATCACGCCGCCCTTGAGCTGCTCGGCCATGCCGCGCTTGACGCGCGAGGTGCCGATGGCCGACTCAGCGGACTGGGGGGTGGTGGGAAGCGTGCTCACGGATTGACCTCACTCGAAAGGAAGACGGGTGCTACTGGTACTACTCCGCCGAGCAAACCCCACGGACCAGTCCACTACAAGGGCCAATATGGAGCCAGTGGCCTCTGCAATTGTCCCTCGCGGCCCTTGGCGGGTGTCGTGTCGCTCAGACCGGCCGCTCCGCGAGGTCCGCCGGAGGCTCGTCGTCCATTTCAAAGGCCAGCGGGAAGGGCGCGTGCCCGGCCAGCCGGAACCAGCGGACCTTGCGGTGCCGGCGCAGGGCCCGGGCGGCCCGTACGGCGTCGTTGTGGAACCGGCGCGCCATGGGCACCCGCCGCACGGCCGCCGCCAGCTCCTCGGCGGCCTCCGCCCCACCCGGCGCGGCCTTCAGCACCTCGACCTGGTCGGCATCGGCGAACACGGCGCGCAGCGCCTGGCTGAGCTCGCTCTCGGCGACCTCCCGGTGCTCCTCCTCGGCCTGCCGCGCGGCGTGCGCGGACTCGTACAGCACGAGGGAGGACGCGGGGTCGAGCACTCCGGAGGTGGCCACCTCCACCACCACGGAGGCCCGCCGCACGAGCTGCGCGTCGAGCGCGGCCCGCGCGGCGTCCATCCGCGAGTGCAGCCGGTCGAGCCGCCCGGCGGTCCAGCTGAGGTAGACCCCGATGACTCCGAGGGCCAGGGCGATCCAGACAAGGGTTTCGATCACGCTGCGCGACCCTACCGCTCAGCGCGCCCCCCGCCCCCATCGGGCCCGGCCCGCACCCTGCGCGCCGGGGGTGGGCCGTCAGGAGGAGGGGGTGGTGTCCTTCGAGAAGCCGAGGCGGGTGCGGAGGGGGACCCGTTCGTCCGCGGCCACCGCCGCCGCGCCGTCCGTGACCGTCTCGTAGACCGCGAGGATGTCCGCGCCGACCGTGGACCAGTCGAAGCGGCGTACGTGCGCCGAGCCGCGGGCGCTCAGTTCCGCGCGGCGGGCCGGGTCGCGCAGCAGGGCGATCGCGCCGTCCGCGAGGGCGTCGGCGTTCTCGTTGGCGAAGAGGTCGCCCGCGCCGCCCTGGTCCAGGACCTGCGCGAAGGCGTCCAGATCGGACGCGAGGACCGTCGCGCCCGCCGACAGGGCCTCGACCAGGATGATGCCGAAGCTCTCGCCGCCGGTGTTCGGGGCCACGTACACGTCGACGCTGCGCAGCAGCCGCGCCTTGTCCTCGTCCGAGACCATGCCCAGGAACTCGACCCGGGAGCGGAGCTCGGCGGGCAGGGAGGCCACCGCCTCCTCCTCGTCGCCGCGGCCCGCGACGAGCAGCCGTACGTCCGGGCAGGCCGCCGCGATCTTCGGGAAGGCCGCCATCAGCACCGGCAGGCCCTTGCGCGGCTCGTCGATGCGGCCGATGAAGCCCAGGGTCTGGCCGGACCAGTCGGGATGGGGTTCCGCGGCGGCGAAGAAGTCCACGTCGACGCCGTTGGGGATGACGACCGCGTCGCCGCCCAGGTGCTCCACGAGCGTGCGCCGGGCGTACTCGCTCACCGCGATCCGGGCGCTGATCTTCTCCAGGGCCGGCTGGAGGATCGGGTACGCCGCGATCATCGCCCGCGAGCGCGGGTTCGAGGTGTGGAAGGTCGCCACGATCGGGCCCTGCGCGGCCCAGCAGGACAGCAGCCCCAGCGAGGGCGAGGCCGGCTCGTGGATGTGGATGACGTCGAAGGTGCCGTCGTGCAGCCAGCGCCGCACGCGGGCGGCGGAGAGGAAGCCGAAGTTCAGGCGGGCGACGGAGCCGTTGTACGGCACCGGCACGGCGCGGCCCGCCGAGATCACGTACGGCGGCAGCGGGGTCTCGTCGTCCGCCGGGGCCAGGACCGACACGTCGTGGCCGAGGCGGATCAGGTGCTCGGCGAGGTCCCGGATGTGGAACTGGACGCCGCCCGGCACGTCCCACGAATACGGGCACACGATGCCGATCTTCACTACGGGCGCTCCCCCTGGTCGGTCAGATCGTCGAGCCACAGCCGCTGCAGCATGTGCCAGTCCTCCGGGTGCTCGGCGATGCCCCACGCGAAGGCGTCCGCCACGGCCTGGGTCATGGCGGCGGTCTTCTCGACCCGCGTGCCGGTCCCGGGCACCTCCACCTCGGGGTGGATCCGGCCGTACATCTTCGGCGAGTCCCCGTAGTACAGGGTCGCCGGGAGCAGCACCGCCCCCGTCTGCTGCGCCAGCAGCGCCGGCCCGGCCGGCATGCGCGCCTTGGCGCCGAAGAAGTCCACCTCGACCCCGGAGGCCGACAGGTCGCGGTCGGCGACCAGGCAGACCAGGCCGCCGGCGCGCAGCCTGCGCGCGAGGGTGCCGAAGGCGGCGCCCCCGCTGTGCGGCAGGACCTCCATGCCGAGGCTCTCGCGGTAGGCCACGAAGCGGTCGTAGAGGCTCTCGGGCTTGAGCCGCTCGGCGACCGTGGTGAACGGCACGCCGATGTGGCCGATGGCCCAGGCCCCCGCGAGGTCCCAGTTGGCCAGGTGCGGCAGGGCGACGACGACCCCGCGCCCGGAGGCGAGGGCCTCGCGCAGGATGTGCTCGTCCTTCATCTCGACGTCCGAGCCGAACCGCACGGGGTCCATGGCCGGCAGCCGGAAGGATTCCATCCAGTACCGCATGTACGAGCGCATGCCCGCGTGCGACAGCTCGCGCAGCCGCTCCGGCGTCGCGTCCGGCACCACCCGGGCCAGGTTGGACTCCAGCCGCAGCACGCTCTTGCCGCGCCGCTTCCACGCCACGTCCGCGATCTTGCGGCCCAGGGCCACCGCGGCCGGTTCCGGGAGCTTCTTCACTCCGGCCCAGCCGAGCCCGTACAGCCCGTCGACCAGCTTGTCCTGCGCCGCGCCCATCAGGCCGCGCCGCCCTCTGCGCCGGCCGCGGCGGCGTCCGCCTCGGCCGATTCGCGGCGTACGGTGACCACGCGCTGGATCAGCGTGACCAGCGAGCCGGCCGCCACGATCCACAGCGCGATCGGCAGCAGCACCCCGATCCAGGACGGCACGCCGAAGGTCTGGAGCCCGGACAGGCCGGCCGCGACCAGGGAGATCACCAGCCGCTCGGCGCGCTCGATCAGCCCGTTGACGGCGACCGGCAGGCCGATCGACTCGCCGCGCGCCTTGGTGTAGGAGACCACCTGGCCGCTGGCCAGGCAGAAGATCGCCACCGCACAGAGCGCGTTGTCGTTGCCGGAGCCCGCGTACCAGAGGGCGAGTCCGCCGAAGATCGCCGCGTCCGCCACCCGGTCGAGGGTGGAGTCGAGGAAGGCGCCCCACCGGCTGGAGACGCCGGCCTGGCGGGCCATGTTCCCGTCCACCAGGTCGGAGAAGACGAAGAGGGTGATGGTGATCGTGCCCCAGAAGAACTCGCCCCGGGGGAAGAAGACCAGCGCTCCCGCCACCACTCCGGCCGTGCCGATCAGGGTGACCGCGTCCGGACTCACCCCCCGCCGGAGCAGAAACGCGGCGAACGGCGTGAGAACACGCGTGAAGAATGCACGCGCGTACTTGTTCAGCATGGCCTTCCCGGAGGGTCGCTGGGCCGCACGGCCACCACGGCCACCGGCTGGCCCATCGTAGCCAGCACGCCGCCCCCCGCACGCCGCGCACCCACCGGTTCGCTCCGCGTAAGACATACGTCACGTCGCGGACCGGCTCCCGTACCCCTCCGGTACGGCAGCCGTACGGCAGGCGTACGCCCCCGGTACGTGCCCGGTACGACGTATGGACGCGGTGTGACACCAGTGCAAAGCTCGAAGGGCCCCCTTTCCCTCCTCGAAGGCATGCGAAGGCACTCGCCAATCCACCCTCCTCACCGTCACCACCGGGAGGCACGAGAATCATGGGAGCCACCTCACACCAAGCCGGAGCCGCCGGCAGGGCACTGACGGCCGACCGCCCGTCCTCCGTACGGAACGTCGTGCTGGTCGGCCACAGCGGATCCGGCAAGACCACGCTGGTCGAAGCCCTCGCCCTGACCGCCGGAGCGGTCAACCGGGCGGGCCGGGTCGAGGACGGTGCCACGGTCTCCGACTACGACGAGATCGAGCACCGCCGACAACGCTCCGTCCAGCTGTCCCTCGTCCCCGTCGAATGGGGCGGAATCAAGATCAACATCCTGGACACCCCCGGATACGCCGACTTCGTCGGAGAGCTCAGGGCCGGTCTGCGCGCAGCGGACGCGGCCCTTTTCGTCGTCTCGGCCTCCGACGGCATCGACGGCGCCACCCGCATGGTCTGGGACGAGTGCGAGGCCGTCGGCATGCCGCGCGCCATTGTCGTCACGCACCTGGAGGCCGCCCGCGCCGACTACACGCAGATGGCGAACATCTGCGGCGAGATCTTCGGCGCCGAGGACCCGGACGCGGTCATCCCGCTCTACCTGCCCCTGCACGGCCCCGCGGGCCCCGACGGCCACGCCCCCGTGACCGGCCTGCTCGGCCTGCTCTCCCAGCGCGTGTACGAGTACTCCTCCGGCGAGCGCGTCGAACGCGATCCGGACCCCGCCGAGCTCGCCCTCATCTCCGGCGCCCGCTCCCGCCTCATCGAGGGGATCATCGCCGAGAGCGAGGACGAGAGCCTCATGGACCGCTACCTCGGCGGCGAGGACATCGACATCAAGACCCTCGTCGACGACCTGGAGCGCGCCGTGGCCCGCGGCACCTTCCACCCCGTCCTGATGGCGGCGCCCGCCGCCGAGGGCGCCCGGCAGGGCCTGGGCACCGTGGAACTCCTCGAGCTGGTCACCGGCGGCTTCCCCACCCCCCTGGAGCGCGCCGCCCTCGCCGTCACCGCCCCGGACGGCACCCCGCACCCGGCCCTCACCTGCGACCCGGCCGGCCCCCTGCTCGCCGAGGTCGTCAAGACCTCCTCCGACCCGTACGTCGGCCGCGTCTCCCTCGTACGCGTGTTCTCCGGCACCCTGCACCCCGACGCGACCGTGCACGTCTCGGGCCACGGCCTCACCGACCGCGGGCACGAGGACCACGTCCTCCGGGAGGCGGACGAGCGGATCGGCGCCCTCAGCTCCCCCTTCGGCAAACAGCAGCGCACCCTCAACCGGTGCATCGCGGGCGACCTGGCCTGCGTGGCCAAACTGACCCGCGCCGAGACCGGCGACACCCTCTCGGCCAAGGACGCCCCGCTCCTGATGGAGCCCTGGGCCATGCCCGATCCGCTGCTCCCCCTCGCCATCGAGGCCCACAGCAAGGCCGACGAGGACAAGCTCTCGCAGGGCCTGTCCCGGCTCGTCGCCGAGGACCCGACCATGCGGCTGGAGCAGAATCCGCACACCCACCAGGTCGTCCTGTGGTGCCTCGGCGAGGCCCACCAGGACGTCGCGCTGGAGCGGCTGCGCACCCGCTACGGCGTCCAGGTCGACGCGGTGCCGCACAAGGTGAGCCTGCGCGAGACCTTCGGGGCGAAGGCGGCGGGGCGCGGCCGGCACGTCAAACAGTCCGGCGGCCACGGCCAGTTCGCCATCTGCGAGATCGAGGTGGAGCCCCTGCCGCCCGGCAGCGGCATCGAGTTCGTCGACAAGGTCGTCGGCGGGGCCGTGCCGCGCCAGTTCATCCCGTCCGTGGAGAAGGGCGTACGCACCCAGGCCGCCCGCGGGATCGCCGCCGGGTATCCGCTGGTCGACGTGCGCATCACCCTCCTCGACGGCAAGGCGCACTCGGTGGACTCCTCCGACGCCGCCTTCCAGACCGCCGGCGCGCTCGCCCTGCGCGAAGCCGCCGCCGAGGCGAGCATCCACCTCCTGGAACCCGTAGCCGAGCTCGCCGTCGTGGTCCCCGACGAGTACGTCGGGCCCGTCATGAGCGACCTCGCGGGCCGCCGCGGCCGGGTCGTCGGCACCGAACAGGCCGAACCGGGGCGCACCCGGGTCCGCGCCGAGATCCCCGAGATCGAGATCGGGCGCTACGCCGTGGAGCTGCGCTCGGTCTCGCACGGCACCGGCCGCTTCGCCCGGAGCTACGCCCGCCACGAACCCATGCCGCCCCAGGTCGCGGACAAGGTGCGCGAACGGACGGAGAAGGGAACGTAACTGACGTGACGTCGGGAGACGCCGTCCACCCAACCCTGTTGCGGTGGACGGCATTTCCCTGTCCCATGACCATGGGGTGAGATCGCCCGATAGGCTCATCGGCGCACCAAAGAGCACGAACGCACAGCGATGGGGGCAGCGGTGGCGGACGACGGATTCGACTTCAGGCCCGGGGCGCAGATTCCGCTGCAGGGCGGCGGGGGGCAGACGGCGGCGACCAACGCACTGGCCTCCGCCGCGTACCGGGACGGCGCGAAGGACAGCGGGCTGGACCTCATACTCGGGGCCAACAACGAGAACCACCCCGCCACGGTCAAGCCCCCGAAGGTCTCCCTCTTCGAGCCCAGCCTCGGCGAGGCCTTCTGCCGGGCCGTCGAGGCCCGCACCCTCGCCCCCGGCCGCAAGCCGCTGATCCAGTCCTTCGGCGCCGATCCGCAGACCGTCGTCGAGCACTGCCTGGCGGCCTCCCGCATCCGCAAGGAGCGCGACCAGAAGCTCCGCCTGATCATGCTCGTCTGCGGCGTGGTGTTCCTCCCGGGCCTGCTGCTGTGGCTGGGCCTGTTCCAGCTCCGCAAGTCCCTGGCCTCCGGCGAGGGCAAGCGCGCCTCCTGGATGGGCACCGCGCTCCTGGTCGGCGTGGCGATCGTGGCGGCCGTGCTGATGTTCAGGCTGCCGTTCACCGGCTTCCTGGGCATCTACCTGCGCGGCATGATCATCGCCCCGGTCCTGGGCTGGCTGCTCGCCCGCCGGCTCTGCGAGTCCACCGCCGCCGACCTGCGCTCCCGCTGGGACGGGCTGCTGGCCGGCGACGGGATCGGCGCGAAGATCCCGGAGGCGGTGCCGGGCAACCCCGACGAGAAGGCCCGCGAGGACCTGCGCCACCAGCTGGCCAAGCTGACCGCCGAGGACCGCAGCAACCACGTCTTCTACGCGGGCCCCAAGGGCATCCTCGGCATGGGCACGCGCTGGGGCAGCTGGCAGATGGCGGAGGAGCTCACCCCCAAGACCGAGGGCGCCGAGATCCACCCCTTCCGCAGCTGGGACGTCATACGCGCGATCGACACCCAGCTCCGCAAGCTGGAGCGCGGCCCCCTGCACACCGGCGGCTTCCCGCCCGCCGCGATACAGCACTGGATCGTCACCCCGATCGGCGAGGGCGCCGGCGAGGTGGCCCGGCCGACCGGCGAGAACGTCGACACCTTCCTCATCAAGCCGCACGAGATCACCCGGATCTGCAACGAGCAGCAGTTCAGCGCCGGGAACCGGCACTACCTGGGCATCCAGTACCCGCTGTGGGACGGCCAGCTGGTCATCACGATGCTGGTGACCGTCACCGTGCTCTACAAGACGCTGCGCGTGGACGTCACCGCGCACGCACTGGGCCCCGTACACGGCCTGTTCACGACGAAGTCCAAGGCGCCGGTGGTGGAGGTGCCCAAGAGCATCCGCTTCTGGGAGACCGTGGAGCGGCCGCTGCCGCTGGTGGACGCGCAGGAGGTGGTGCGCCTCGCCGTGCGGGCCCCGCTGACCTGGTACCCGCCGATCCTCGACTTCTTCGGCGGCAAGCTGGTCCTGCCCGAGCCCTTCGGCCTGCGGCACGTGTGGGCGGGGTCGATGTGGCGCCACCGGTTCATGGCCGACGACGCCATCCGCACCGTGGCCCCGGTGCTGAGGTCCGTGCACGCCGCGACCTTCAAGGTCCTGGAGGAGAACGGCGTCGACACCGACCGCTTCACCAACCGCTCCTCGATCATGAGCGGTCTGATCCAGGAGCCGTCACCGCGCAAGGCGGACATGTACGACGCGTAGGTACGCTGAAGGCGAGGCCCGGCCGATCCCGGAACCGGAGGAGCGAGCGACCATGACCGAGCGCAAACCGCCTGGTGTCGACATCGAGTCCTGGGTGGACCGGCAGATCAGGGAAGCCGCCGACCGCGGCGACTTCGAGAACCTGCCGGGCTGGGGCAAGCCGCTGGCCTCGCTCGACGCCCCCTACGACGAGCTGTGGTGGATCAGGGGGAAGCTGCACCGCGAGGGGTTCTCCGCCCTGCCTCCGTCGCTCGCGCTGCGCAAGGAAGCCGAGGACGCGCGGGAGGCGGCCCTGGCGGCCCGTTCCGAGCGCCAGGCGCGGGAGATCCTCACCGCGGTCAACGAGAAGATCCGCGCGGCCCTGCGCATGCCGCCGCAGGGGCCGCCGCTCAACCTCGCCGAGTTCGACGTCGAGGACGTGCTGCGCACCTGGCGCGAGGCCCGCGCCGGGTAGCCGCGGTCAGTCGGTGGGCCAGGCCTCGGCGAGCATCTGGCGGGTGTCCGCGAGGAGTTGGGGCAGCACCTTGGTGTGCCCGACGACCGGCATGAAGTTCGTGTCCCCGCCCCAGCGGGGCACGATGTGCTGGTGCAGGTGCGCGGCGATGCCGGCCCCGGCGGCCGCGCCCTGGTTCATGCCGATGTTGAACCCGTGCGCCCCGGACGCCTTGCGCAGCGCCACCATGGCCCGCTTGGTGAGATCGGCCAGCTCGGCCGTCTCGGGCCCGTCGAGCTCGGTGTAGTCGGCGACGTGCCGGTACGGGACGACCATCAGGTGGCCGCCGTTGTACGGGTACAGGTTCAGCACCGCGTAGACGTGCTTGCCGCGGGCGACGACCAGGCCGTCCACGTCCGACATCTCCGGAATCCCGCAGAAGGGACAGCCGTCCCCGGCCTCCGGGCCGGTCGGCTTGTTCTCCCCCTGGATGTAGGCCATCCGGTGGGGCGTCCACAGACGCTGGAACGCGTCCTGCGTGCCCACACCGATCTGCTGCTCCGGCTCAGTCGTCATGGCGGCAAGCATATGACCTCGCCTGCGCGTACGAGGAAGGCCCCCGGAAAGTGATCACTTTCCGGGGGCCCGCCGACCGCCGGTCAGACCTGGACGCGGTCCGCGACGACCTTGGCCAGCTTGGCCAGCGCCTCGTCCTTGGCGATGCCGTTCTCCTGCGAACCGTCGCGGTAGCGGAAGGAGACGGTGCCCGCGGCCATGTCCTCGTCACCGACGATGATCATGAACGGGACCTTGAGCTTCTGGTGGTTGCGGATTTTCTTCTGCATCCGGTCCGAGGAGGCGTCCACCTCGACCCGCAGGCCCTGCTTCTTCGCCGCGGCGGCGAACTCCTGCAGGTACTCGACGTGCCCGTCCCCGATCGGGATGCCGACCGCCTGGACCGGGGCCAGCCACGGCGGCATGGCGCCCGCGTAGTGCTCCAGCAGCACGGCGAAGAACCGCTCGATCGAGCCGAACAGCGCACGGTGGATCATGACCGGGCGCTGGCGCGAGCCGTCCGGGGCGGTGTACTCCAGGTTGAACCGCTCCGGCAGGTTGAAGTCGAGCTGGACGGTCGACATCTGCCAGGTGCGGCCGATGGCGTCCCGTGCCTGCACGGAGATCTTCGGGCCGTAGAAGGCCGCGCCGCCCGGGTCGGGGGTCAGCGGGAGGCCCTGCTTCTCGGCGACCTGCTGGAGGACGGCGGTGGCCTCCTCCCACACCTCGTCCGAGCCGACGAACTTCTCCGGGTCCTTGGTGGACAGCTCGAGGTAGAAGTCGGTCAGGCCGTAGTCGCGCAGCAGGTTCAGCACGAAGGTGAGCGTGCGGTCGAGCTCCTCCGCCATCTGCTCACGGGTGCAGTAGATGTGCGCGTCGTCCTGGGTGAAGCCGCGGGCGCGGGTGAGCCCGTGCACGACACCGGACTTCTCGTAGCGGTACACGGTCCCGAACTCGAAGAGCCGCAGCGGCAGTTCGCGGTAGGAGCGGCCGCGCGCGTCGAAGATCAGGTTGTGCATCGGGCAGTTCATGGGCTTGAGGTAGTAGTCGGTACCACCGTCGAGCTGCATGGGGGGGTACATGCCCTCCGCGTACCAGTCCAGGTGCCCGCTCTTCTCGAAGAGCGCGCCCTTGGTGGCGTGCGGGGAGTAGACGAACTCGTAGCCCTCCTCCTCGTGCCGGCGGCGCGAGTAGTCCTCCATGGTCCGGCGGATGATGCCGCCGCGCGGGTGGAAGACGGCCAGGCCGGAGCCGATCTCGTCCGGGATGGAGAAGAGGTCGAGCTCGTTGCCGAGCTTGCGGTGGTCGCGCTTCTCGGCCTCGGCGAGGAAGTCGAGGTGGGCCTTCAGCTCTTCCTTCGACGGCCAGGCGGTGCCGTAGATGCGCTGGAGCATCGGGTTCTTCTCGCTGCCGCGCCAGTAGGCGGCCGCGTTGCGCATGAGCTTGAAGGCCGGGATGTTGCGGGTGGTGGGCAGGTGGGGACCGCGGCAGAGGTCCTTCCAGCACAGGTCGCCGGTCTTCGCGTCGAGGTTGTCGTAGATGGTCAGCTCGCCGCCGCCCACCTCGACGTTCGCGCCGTCGTCGGTGGAGGCGGAGCCCTTGATGCCGATGAGCTCGAGCTTGTACGGCTCGTCGGCGAGCTCCTCGCGGGCCGCCTCGTCGGTGACCACGCGGCGGGAGAAGCGCTGGCCGCGCTTCTGGATCTCCTGCATCTTCTTCTCGATGGCCTTCAGGTCCTCCGGGGTGAAGGGCCGGGCCACGTCGAAGTCGTAGTAGAAGCCGTTCTGGACCGGCGGGCCGATGCCGAGCTTGGCCTCGGGGAACAGCTCCTGCACGGCCTGCGCCATGACGTGCGCGGTCGAGTGGCGCAGGATGTTCAGGCCGTCCTCGGAGGAGATCTCCACCGGCTCGACGGTCTCGCCGTCCTTCACCTCGTACGCGAGGTCCTTGAGCTCGCCCGCGATGCGCGCGGCGACGATGGTGCGCTCGCCGGCGAAGAGCTCCGCCGCCGTAGTGCCCGTGGCCACCACGCGCTCGTCCCGCTCGGAATCGCGTTGGATGATCACACGGACGTCTGACACCGGTCTCTCCTGAACTCTGGGGGTGCGCGAGCGAACACTGCGCGCGTGAATCGTACCGAGCGGAGTGGCTGCGCCGCGAAACGGTTACCTGCCGACCCCGGCCCGGCCCGCCGCCCGCACCGGTGCGCGGCCCGCGACCCGCGGGCGGGGCCCCTGGGGCAGGCCCCTCTGCTCCGCACGGACGCGTCCTCGGCGGGGCCCTTCCGGGGCGCGGGCACACGGGAGGCGGGCCCGGCCCTGGCGGGGCGGCGCAGGCGGGGCCCTTCCGGGGAACGGGCACACGGGAGGCGGGCCCGGCCCTGGCGGGGCGGCGCAGGCGGGGCGCAGAGCGGGGCCCTTTCGGAGCGCCAGCGCGTGAGAGGCGGGCCCGGCCCTGGCCGGGCGGCGCAGGCCGAGCGTGGGGCGGGGCCGTTCCGGGGCGCGGGCGTGTAGGAGACGGGCCAAGCCCTGGCCGGGGCGCGCAGGCGGGGCGTGGGGTGGGGCCCCTCCGGGGCGTCTCCTCGGCTCGCGAACCCCGAGGCCGACCGGCCTGTGCCCGGCGGTGGGTTCGCTCGGCCTGCGGGGACGCCCCGGAGTGTCCCCACCCCACCTACAAGGCGGAACCTCGGCGTCGCCGTAAGCAGTCGGCAGCCGGAGTGTTCCCGCCCTGCGGGCAAGGCCGGGACACGGCCTCGCCGTAGGTGGCCGGCGGAGCTCGGCCTGTGGGGGCGCCCCGGAGTGTCCCCACCCCATCCGCCAGGCGGGACCTCGGCGTCGCCATAGGCAGTCGGCACAGCCGGGGCATCCCCCGCCCCGCGCGCAACGCCGGGGCGGAGGATGCGCCGGGGTGCCCCGCCCTGCGGGCAAGGCCGGGGCACGGCCTCGCCGTAGGTGGTCGTAGTCTGGGGCTTATGTCGATTTTGGTGCTGGATCTGGCCGATGATGCCACCGCGGTGGCCGTGCATCGGATCGGGCGGGCGGCGTATGCCGTGGAGGCGGAGCTGATCGGGTTCGGCGGCATCCCGGCGCTGGGGGAGAGCCTCGCTCAGATGCGGGCGCGCGGATTGAGCTGGGTCGGTGCCGTTGGCGCGGGCGGCGAGCTTGCCGGGTTTCTGGCCTGGGAGGAGACGGGCGGCGGCATCGGGATCGACCGGTTGTGTGTGGATCCCGCCTGGTTCCGACGGGGTATCGCGTCCCGCCTGCTCCGTCACGCCCTGACGGAGCTCTTCGCCGGCCTCGACGTGACGGTCAGCACGGGGGCGGCCAACCAGCCCGCCGTGGCCCTGTACACCCGGATGGGCTTCACCCGCGGCCCGGACTTCTCCCCCGCCCCGGGGCTGACCATGGCGTCGTTCCGGTTCGGCTCCGCCTCCGGCATCCCCACGGAGCCCTAGTCCGGCAGGACGTCCGCAGGGTCGAACGCGTCGTCCAGCGACTTCATCAGCCGGTCCCGCTCCACCTCGTCCAGCGGGACCGGGGTCACGTCCGTGACGTCGGAGAGCCGGCGGAACCCGCCCCGCCGCTGGAGCCGCCCGCTGACCCGGACCGGCAGGCCGACCAGGTGCGCGTGGCCCGCCACCCGGTACGCCTCCTCGTCCAGCGCGACCCGGACGTACGGGATCTCCGCCCCGGCCAGGACCCGCAGCCGGACCGTGCCCCCGCCGCCCGCCGCCGAGCGCCGCATCCGTACCACCGCGCCCGCGATCCGGACCTGTACGGCCGGCTCGGTCCGCGTGTAGCGGGCGGCCGCCTCGCGGAGCACCGGCAGGTCGCCGGGCGAGAACTCCACCGGCTCCGGCCGGGCCGCGCAGCCCGCCGGGGCCCCCGCCGCCGGAGCCCAGGCCAGCGCGACCCGGGCCCCCTCGGAGCCGCGGACCAGCGCGATCAGCGCATCGGCGAGCTCGCGGCTGACCCCGGCCCGCACGGCCGCGTCGAAGGCCTCCATGCCGCCGGTCGCCCGCTGGTAGTCCACGGCCTCGCGGGCCGCGTGCAGCGCGTGGTGCAGCCGGGTCACGGTCCCCCGCTCGCCGTCCACCGGCACGAACGCCGTGAGCCGCCGCCCGCCGGGGGACGGCCCCACCAGGACCCCGTCCAGCGCCCGTTCGGCCTGAGCCCGGTGCCGGGCCCCGTAATAGCCGGCCCGCTCCCGGTCGGCCAGGGCCCCGGCCAGCAGGAGCCGGCGGGCGGCCGAGCGCAGCTGTTCCTGCCCCGTCCAGTCGGCCTCGCCCCGGAGCCCGTACGCCCCTTCGGGGATCTCCCGCTCCCAGCGGACCTCGTCGCTCGGCACGCCCAGTCCGTACAGCACCTCCCGCGCCGACGGCAGCGAGCTGCGCGAGAGCGCGGTCAGCGCCTCCTCCAGCAGGTCCGCGCAGTCGGGGAAGGTACGGCTCTCGGGGACGAGCAGGCTGGTGCCCCCGGTGGCCGAGGCGTGGGCGGCCGGCGGGGTCCAGCGCCCGTAGCGTCCGGCGGCCCCGCCGCGCCGCAGCCAGCCGTGCCGGTGCAGCAGCGCGCCGAGCACGGCCGGGTCCACCTGCTCGGGGTCGGGCACGGCGGAGGCGAACTCCGGGGACGGGAGCGGTTCGAGGTGCGGTGCGTGCCAGTTCATCAGGGTGTCCCTCCCGACCCGACCCGGGTCATGATCTCGCACAGCGCACGGTCGTCGAAGATCCGCGAGGTCGGGATCCGTACGGTGGTCCGGCGCCGGCCGGTCACAGGGTGTCCGGCGAGGTTGGTCCAGTAGCAGCAGTGGCGCAGGTCGAGCCGGTCGTGTCCGGCGGCGAGCCACTGGTCGCGCTCCCGCGGGACGAGCATCACGACGAGGATCTTGTGGACGGCGACCGGGGTGCGGGCCAGCTTCACCAGGTGCTCGTTGTCCAGGGTGAAGCCGAAGGTGGGCCCGGCCGGCCGCGGCGGTATCTGGTAGGTCGCCTTCAACTGCACCTTGATGGTGACCTCGTCGTCGACGACGTGCTCGGGGGCGCCGTGGCTGACGTGCCAGTCGATGCCGTTGTCCGGAAAGGGCTGGGACAGCGAGCAGCCGGCCGCGGCCGCGACGGCGTGCAGGTATCCCACCTGAAGGGTCTCCATGCAGGCGGTGGTGGCGAGGGTGCCGCGCAGCGGTCCGCTCCGCGCCTCGCCCGGCGTGCCGGTGCGCGGATCGATCCGCCCCGCCAGCACCCCGCCCTGTTCGGGCTGCGCGAGCGCCATGGCCGGCTCCCCATGCCTTCCGGGCTCTGCCGTGGGTGGTGGGTGGGGTGACGACCGGTCATGTGCACGGCCCCCCATGGGTGTTGTCTCCGCACCCGGGTGCCCGCAAACGGCGTACGGGGCAAACAGCCCGGGTATCACCGATGCGGGCAAGGGTGGCACGTTCCGGGCGGCGGCGCCCGGGTGCGCCCCATCTGCCGACCGGGGACGAGGAGTTCGCCATGACACGCTGGTACGAGGGCCCGCTGGCCGCATTCGACACGGAGACGACCGGGGTGGACGTCGAGGAGGACCGGATCGTGTCCGCCGCGCTCGTCGTGCAGGAGTGCGCGGGCGGGCGGGTGCGCACCACGCGCTGGCTGGTCAATCCCGGCGTCCCGGTGCCCCCGGGCGCCACGGAAGTGCACGGGCTGACCGACGAGCACCTCCAGCGCCACGGCCGGTGGCCGGCGCCGGTGGTGGAGGAGATAGCCCGTGCGCTCGGGGAGCAGCAGGTGGCGGGCCGGCCGGTGGTGGTGATGAACGCGCCGTTCGACCTGACGCTGCTGGACCGGGAGTTGCGCCGGCACCGGGCGTCCTCGCTGACGCGGTATCTGGACAACCGGCCGCTGACGGTGCTGGATCCGCGGGTGCTGGACAAGCACCTGGACCGCTACCGCAAGGGCCGCCGGACCCTGACGGACCTGTG
The DNA here is from genome assembly GCF_042719495.1 of Streptomyces sp. NPDC058525. Classification (NCBI taxonomy): domain Bacteria; kingdom Bacillati; phylum Actinomycetota; class Actinomycetes; order Kitasatosporales; family Streptomycetaceae; genus Streptomyces; species Streptomyces sp. NPDC058525. The sequence continues at coordinate 15,747 of NZ_JBHXNP010000029.1, read as the reverse complement.
CGCGCACTACGGGATAGAGCTGGAGGGCGCGCACGACGCGGCGGCGGACGCGCTGGCCTCGCTGGAGCTGGTCCGGGCGGTGGGGCGGCGGTTCGCGGCCCGGCTGGAGCGGCTGTCGCCGGCCGAGCTGCACACGCTGCAGGCGGTGTGGCACGCGGCGCAGGCGCGGGGGCTGCAGGCGTGGTTCGCACGGCAGGGGACGCCGGAGCCGGTGGATCCGCACTGGCCGCTGCGGCCGGGCCTGTCGACGGCGGCGTAGGCACCGGCGTAGCCGCGGCCTCAGCCGGCAGCCCGCAGCCGCAACCCGCAGCCCGCAGCCCGCAGCCGTCCGGGCAACGTGCCGTGTACGTGCCGGACATGCGGAAGGCCGGTCCGTCAGATGACGGACCGGCCTCTCCCGGTGGGCGATACTGGGATCGAACCAGTGACCCCTTCGGTGTGAACGAAGTGCTCTCCCGCTGAGCTAATCGCCCGGGAACGCACTGAACAATACAGAAGCCTTGGGGCTGGTTCAAACCGCTTCCGGCGGACCCCGGCGGGCCGTGCGTACTCAGGGCGGATCTGAGTACGCCGCCCCATGTCCCGACCGCGTGACGGGCGCCACACTGCGAACCATGAACTCCCCCCTGCCGCCGGCCGAAGAGCTGGCGCTCATCGACCGTGAGCTGGCTCAACTCGATGTCCGGCGCCTGTACTTGCTGGGCCGCCGGGACTGGCTGCTGCGGCTGCCGACACCTCCCGCGCGGACCCCGGCGATGCCCGCGCACCCCAAGGAGACCTCGGCCCCGAGCGCCCAGAACGTGCTGCTCACCCTGGGCGCGGTGCTCCTGGCCGTGGCCGCGCTGGCCTTCACCCTGCTCAGCTGGGGCTCGCTCGGGATCGCCGGGCGCTCGGCGGTGCTGGCCGCGGTGACGGCGGCGGCGCTGGCGGCGCCCGCCGTGCTGCTGCGCCGCGGGCTGGGCTCGACGGCCGAGTCGGTGGCGGCGGTGGGTCTGCTGCTGACCGTGCTGGACGCGTACGCGCTGTACGCGGTCGGGCTGCCGGGCACGGACGGCACGGCGTACGCGGCGGGGGCGGCGGCGGTGCTGGCCGCGGTGTGGGCCGGGTACGGCCTGGCCCTGCGCGGGCTGCGGATCCCGCTGCCCGCGGCGGTGCTGGCGGCGCAGTTCCCGCTGCCCCTGGCCGCGCTGGCCGCGCAGGCGGGTCCGTCCGAGCTCGGCTGGGCGCTGCTGGCGACGGCCGCGCTGGACGCGGCCCTCGCGCTGCGGGCCCGGGCCGCGGCCGTCCCGGCGGCGGTGCTGGGCGCGGGCGCGCTGCTGATCGGCGCGGCCGGGTCCTGGTCGGCGGCCTCGGCCGGCGAGGCGCTGGCCCCGTCGGGGCTGCTGCTCGCGGCCGCTGCGCTGGGCACGGCGGCGGCGTGGCGGGAGCCGCGCGCGTGGCCCGCCGCGCCGGCGGGCGGCCTGGCCGCGGTGGTCGCGCTGGCCGGGCCGGCCCGGCCGGAGCTGGCTCCCGACTGGGCGGTCCTGGCGTACCTGCTGGCGGCGCTGCCGCTGCTGGCGGCCGTACGGGTCCGCGCCCTGCCGGGGCCGGTGCGGCGCGGGCTGGCCGGGGCCGGTGCGGTGGCGGCCGGCCTGGCCGCCCTGGCGGCCGCGTCCGCGGTGGCTCCGGTCCTGCTGGCCCGGGCCGGGGTGCTGGCCGAGGTGTGGGCGGCGACGGATCCGGCCCGGGACCCGTTCTGGCCGGGTGCGGCGGTGCCGGTGACGCTGCTGGTGGCGGCGGGGGCCGCCGGGTGGCTGTCCCGGGTGTCGGCGCGGCCGGAGGCGGCGACGGTGGCGGCGCCCGCGGCGGTGGTCCTGGCCTGGGCGGGGCTGTTCGCGGCGCCGGAGCTGCTCGGCCTGCCGGTGGCGGCGGTGTTCGCGGTCCAGACCGCGGTGACGGGGGCGGCGGGCGTGCTCGCCCTGCGCGCTCCGGGGCGCGCGGCCGCGATCGCGGCCGCCGGGTGCGCGCTGCTCGGGGCCGGGAACGTGTCCCTGGGCGCGCTGGACGGCCGCGGCTCCACCTTCGCGGTCTGGGGGCTGCTGGGCGCGGGCTGCGCGGCTGGGGCGGCGTACGCGGCCGCTGCGCGGCCGGTGCGGGCGGGGGCGGCGGTGTGCGCCGTCGGCTACGCCACGGGGCTGCTGGTGGCGGCGGCCGCCGTGACGGATCTGGCGGTGGTCTGGTGGGCGCTCCCGGTGCTGGCCGTCCCGGCCGCGGTGGCTGCGCTCGGTCCGCGGCTCGGCGCCGTGCGGGTGCCGGCCGAGATCGCGGCGGGCGCGGCCGGCGCGCTGGCGGTCGCCCTGTCGGCGGGCCGCGCCGGGACGCTGGCGCTGGTGCTCGCCCTGGCCGGGGTGATCTGCTCCGGCGCCGCGGTGCGGGCGGACCGGCGGGTGCTGGGCTGGGCGGCCGGGGCGCTGTTCGCGGCCGCGACCTGGGTCCGGCTGGCGGAGGCCGGGGTCACGGCCCCGGAGGCGTACACGCTGCCGGTGACGGTGCCCGCCCTGGTGCTGGGCTTCCTGCGGCGTCGCGGGGACCTGGCGGCGTCCTCGTGGGCGGCGTACGGGCCGGGGCTGGCCGCGACCCTGCTGCCGAGCCTGCTGGCCGTGCTGGCCGGCTCCCAGGCGGGGACCGCGAGCTGGCTGCGCCCGCTGCTGCTGGGGCTGGCCGCGCTGGCGGTGACCCTGGTGGGCGCCCAGCGGCGGCTCCAGGCCCCGCTCCTGCTCGGCGGCGGGACGCTGGCGGCGGTGGCGCTGCACGAGCTGGCCCCGTACGTGGTGCAGCTCGCGGGGGCCCTGCCGCGCTGGGTGGCGCCGGCCCTGGCGGGCCTGCTGCTGCTGGCGGTGGGGGCGACGTACGAGAAGCGGCTGCGCGACGCCCGGCGCCTGAGGGACGCGATCGGACGGCTCGGGTAACCGGCGGGAGCGGCGGCGCCGGCGGGACCGGCCGGGAGGCCGGAAACGCCAGAGGCCCGGAGACGGTGAAGTCTCCGGGCCTCTGGTCCGGGTGGGCGATACTGGGTTCGAACCAGTGACCCCTTCGGTGTGAACGAAGTGCTCTCCCACTGAGCTAATCGCCCGGACGCACCGCAAACATTACCGCATGTCAGCGGTGCTCCATGACCACCTCCGCGCGGTCACTGGTCCTTGAGGTCCCAGGGCAGCACGAGCCCGTACTTCCACAGGTAGAAGCCGATCAGCGCGGCCGCGATCACGAGGCCCGCGGTGGTCAGGATGATGTTGCGGCGGCGGACCTTGGGGTCGAGCGCCTTCTGCGCGGCCTCGGTGACCTTGCGCTTGGTCCAGCGCAGCACCAGGTGCGCCCAGGCGAACTCGGTGGCCCAGATCGCCAGGCCCGCGAAGATCGCGACCCAGCCCGGCCCGGGCAGGACGAGCATGGCGATGCCCGCCCCGATCACGGCCAGGCCGACGATGAACACGCCGACCTGCCAGCTCAGGTGCAGGGTCTTGCGGGCCTTGATGAAGGCGGGCGCCTTCGAGACGTGCACGTGTTCGACGGCCGACTCACTGCTCGCGGACTCGTTGGTCTCGCGGTCACTCCCCGTATTCATGGGGTCGAATCTACCGGAGCCGGAAGCACACGCGAACGGTGGTTTGGATCCGCCGTACGAGGGACCCAGAGGTCCGCAAAACGGTCAGAGGGGTTTACAACGGCACCGTAGGTGGCATGTCGATTTCGCCGACGTGCGAATCCCCGAGCGCACACTGAGCGAAAGGCCCTGGCGCTTATGAACACCACGGTCAGCTGCGAGCTGCACCTGCGCCTCGTTGTGTCGAGCGAGTCCTCACTGCCTGTTCCCGCGGGCCTGCGGTATGACACGGCCGACCCCTACGCCGTGCACGCCACCTTCCACACCGGCGCCGAGGAGACGGTCGAATGGGTATTCGCCCGCGACCTCCTCGCAGAGGGCCTGCACCGGCCCACCGGTACCGGCGACGTCCGCGTCTGGCCGTCCCGCAGCCACGGTCAGGGCGTCGTCTGCATCGCCCTGAGCTCACCGGAGGGAGAAGCGCTGCTCGAAGCACCCGCGCGAGCACTCGAGTCGTTCCTCAAGCGGACGGACGCCGCGGTCCCGCCCGGGACCGAGCACCGGCACTTCGACCTCGACAAGGAGCTCTCCCACATCCTGGCCGAAAGCTGAGCCAGGCCCACCGCCGCGCGACACCGTCCGACTCGGGGCGACGGTGCGTGCCGGACAACCACATACGCGAGACCGGCGCCGTCCACGCGGGACCCATCCGCGGGGCCGGCGCCGGTGTGCGTCCAGGGACCGCCCGGACGAGTACCCGCTAGAGTCGGCCCCCAGCGGCGGCAGCAGCCCGTCGCCGCAGGCCCGGCCCTTGAGGGAGACCCCGTGCAGATCCCCCACGACACCCGTCGCGCGCTCGACGTCGTCGTCGCGCTGGTGAACACCGCGGCCGAGCCGGACCAGCCCGACGGGCTCTCGGACATCGGCGCGCTGCGCGGTTTCGTCCAGGAGTACTCGATCAGCGACGTCGGCGAGCTCGGCGCGCGCGATCTGGCCGGGGTCCGCACGGTCCGCGGCAAGTTCGCCCAGGTCTTCGCGGCGCCGAACGCCCGTGCGGCGTCCGTGCTGATCAACGAGCTGGTGGCGACGGCCGGCACCACCCCGCAGCTCACGGACCACGACGGCTACGACTGGCACGTGCACTACTTCGCGCCGGGCGCCTCGGTGGGCGACCACCTCGCGGCCGACGGCGGCATGGCGCTGGCCTTCATCGTGGTCTCCGGGGAGCAGGAACGGCTGCGCCGCTGCGAGGCCCCGGACTGCCGGCGCGCCTTCGTCGACCTGTCCCGCAACCGCTCGCGGCGCTACTGCGACAGCCGGACCTGCGGGAACCGGCTGCACGTGGCGGCGTACCGGGCCCGGCGCAAGGAGGCCGACGCGGGGCACTCAGAGCAGGAAGAGATCGTGCACGGCGGCCAGCAGCAGCAGGACCCCGATCACGCCTAGAAAGATCATCAAGGGCGGCTGGGAGAGCGCGAAGAGGCAGCCTCGCGGCTCGTCGGCGACAGGGGCGGGTGCCGGTGCGGGCACCGAGGGCTCACTCTGCGATGTTTCGAGCATGTCGGGGCGATGATGGCGCAGCGCGCCGCCATCCGTGCTTCAACACGCCATTTTCCGCGCGGGAGTTCGCCCGATCTCGTGGACCTCGGCGGTTCCGGGCCGGATCGGCCGGTCCGGCCGGTCAGATCCCGTGCTTCTTGAGGATCGCCTCGATGTCGGAGAAGTCGTCCGCCGGGGCGGCGGCCTGCGGGTTCTTGCGCGCGGTGGGCTGCGGGCGGGCGCCGGAGCCGAGCGAGGGCGCGGAGGCGGCGGGGGCGACGGCCTCCGGGGCCCGGCCGCCCTTCGCGGCCTTGGCCGGCTTCTCCGTGCCGCCGAGCCTGCGGCGCTCGACCGCGCGGGTGGTCATGAAGAGCAGCCAGGCCAGCCCCAGCAGTCCGAAGCCGGCCCAGACGGTCGGCTTGAAGACCATTCCGGACACCCACTCCACGACGCCGGTCAGCACGAGCCCGACCGGCACCAGCGCGTACGCGGCGATCCGCGTGGCGGCCAGGAAGCGCCTGCGGTAGGCGGTGATCGCGGCGATGCCCAGGCCCGCCGCGGACACCGCGGAGCAAATGGTCTCGGCGAGCATGCGGTCCTCCAGGTGTGGGCGGTCTGTCCCTATCCATCCTGCCCCGCCCGCGGCCGTACGGGCCAGGTGCGCGGCCTCCTGCGGACGGATCTCGGGGACATCTCCGGGTCGGTCCTCCTCCCCAGGGGGTGCATCGCCGGGTCGAGCGGGGTGCGCGGGGGCTGGGAGACTGTGCACATGACCGATTCCGTGATCCTCGACGTCTGGTGCGAACTCCAGTGTTCGGACTGCCACAGCGCACTGGACGACGTGCGCGCCCTGCGGGCCCGCTACGGCGACCGGCTGGACATCCGGCTGCGCCACTTCCCCCTGGAGAAGCACAAGCACGCCTTCGCCGCGGCGCAGGCCGCCGAGGAGGCCGTGGAGCAGGGCCGGGGCTGGCCGTACGCGGAGGCCGTGCTGGCGCGCAGCGCGGAGCTGGGCGAGCGCGGCGAGCCGGTCCTGCTGGACGTGGCACGTGAACTCGGTCTGGACGCCGAGGAGTTCGACACGGCTCTGATCGACGGCCGGCACATCCTGATCGTCGACGCCGATCAGGCCGAGGGCAAGGCGATCGGTGTCACCGGCACCCCGACGTACGTGATCGGCGGCGAGCGCCTGGACGGCGGCAAGAGCCAGGAGGGCCTGCGCGCCCGCATCGAGGAGATCGCGGACCGGCTGCTCGCGGGCTCCTGACCCCCGGGCCTCCTCGGCCTCCCCAGCCTTCCCGGCCTCCTCGGCCTGCGTGGTCCTCGGCCCGCGTCAGACGAGCGCCTTGATGGCGTTGACGGCGATGTCCCGATAGCCGAGCGATGCGTAGAGCCGGCGGGCCGGGGTGTTGCCCTCGACGACGTGCAGGGCCAGGGTGCGGGAGCCGGCGGCCAGCGCCGTGTGCTCGGCCAGCCGCATGAGGGTGCGGCCGTGCCCCCGCCCGCGGTGCCCGGCGTCGACCTCGACGTCGTAGACGTACGGGACGCTGCCGAGGCCGGGCAGGTCGCGCTCCCCCACCCACAGGGTGCCCAGGTTGCCGCCGTCGGCCGCCTCCAGGACGAGGAAGGTCGCACCGGGCGTGTCCCGGCCGCCCGGCAGCATCCGGGCGTGCTCGGCGCGGGAGGCGGCCAGGCCCTGCTCCTCGGTCATGCCCGGGGCGACCAGTCGACGGCCGTACTCGACGATGCCCGGCTCGAGCCAGGCGGCGAACTCGGCCTCCGTCATCGGGCGGCCGGCACTGTCCGCCGGGAGGGCGGGCGGCTCGGCGGGCAGGTCCTTGGCCATGACCCGGCCGGTCTCCACGTAGCCGAGGGCCGTCGCCAGCCGCAGGGCGCGCGCCGCGTCGGCGGGCACCGACACGGCGATGCTCGTGCAGCGCCAGGAGCGCAGCACCTCCTCGGCGGCGAGCGCGGCGACCGTGCCCCGGCCGCGCCCACGGTCCGGCTCGTCGATCCACAGGCCCCGGATCACCCCGACCTCCGGCTGGGCGCCGGAGCGGGTGGCGAGTTCGAGGCTGCCGACGTGCCGGCTGTTGACCCGCACCGCGTACGTCCGCGAGCGGGTTCCGTCACTGTGCTGCTGGAGCGGCTGCGCGGGCCGCAGGGTGGTGGTCATCACCTCGTGTTGTACCTGCCCGGCGGCCGCGCGTACACCGGGTTCACGGATCGAGGTCCGCCCCGGCCTTCGCGTCGAAGATCCGCATGGCCTCGGCGGTGACCGGGCCGGGGGCGGTGCCGAGCTGCCGGCCGTCGATCCGCAGCACCGACTGGACGTCGCGCAGCGAGGAGGTCAGGAAGACCTCCTCGGCCTGTTCGAGCGCCTCGAAGGGCAGGTCGGTCTCCTTGGCCCCGGCCCACTCGACGACCAGTGCGCGCGTGATGCCCGCCAGGCAGCCGGAGGCCGTCGGCGGGGTGTGCAGTTCCCCGTCGAGCACGACGAAGACGTTGGAGCCGGTGCCCTCGCAGAGCCGTCCCACCGTGTTGGCGAGGAGCGCCTCGGAGGCTCCGGCCCGGTGGGCGGCGGCCAGGGCGACGACGTTCTCGGCGTACGAGGTGGTCTTCAGGCCGGCCACGGCGGAGCGCTCGTTGCGGACCCAGTCCACCCGCAGGACGGCGGTGGTGTCCGGGCGGCGGACCGACTCGGCTACGGCGGCGACCAGGGTGGGCGCCGCGTTCCCGCGGTCGGAGCCGAGCGGGGAGAGGCCGCCGGTGTAGGTCACGCGCAGCCGTGCCAGGGGCATCGGGTTGGCTTCCAGTACGGCCGCGCACGCGCGGCGCACCTCGTCGAGGTCGGGATCCGGGAGGCCGAGGCCGCGCGCCGAGCGGGTCAGCCGCTCGAGGTGGCGGGTGAGCGCGAAGGGCCGGCCGCCCTCGGCCTTGAGGGTCTCGAACACGCCGTCACCCACGGTCAGCCCGTGGTCGAAGACCGACACCTTCGCGTCGTCCACGTCCCGCAGCGCTCCATCGAGCCAGATTCTCACCGTACGACCCCTCTCGAAGTGCCGTTCATCCCGTTCATCCCATTTATCCCGTTCGTCCTGCCTGGTACGCACCCGACGCTACCCGCAGCAGGCGGGCGGCCTTGAGTTCGGTCTCGGCCCACTCCCGGTCGGGGTCGGAGCCCCAGGTGATGCCGGCGCCGGTGCCGAACAGCAGCCGGGGGCCGCCGGGGGCCGCCCGGTCGATCCAGAAGGTGCGGATGCCGACGGCGAGCTCCGCGGTGCCCCGGTCGGCGTCGACCCAGCCGATGCCCCCGCAGTAGGGGCCGCGCGGGGCGGTCTCCAGCTCCTCGATGATCCGCAGGGCGGAGGACTTGGGCGCCCCGGTGACGGACCCGGGCGGGAAGGCGGCGGCGAGCAGCTCGGGCCAGCCGGCGCCGTCGGCGAGCTCGCCGCTCACCGTGGAGACGAGGTGGACCAGGCCCGGGTGCTCCTCGACGGCGCACAGCTCGGGGACGGTGACCGAGCCGGTGGCGCAGACGCGGCCCAGGTCGTTGCGGACCAGGTCGACGATCATCACGTTCTCGGCGTGGTCCTTGGGGAGCAGGTCGGCGACGGTGCGGCCGGTGCCCTTGATCGGGCCGGATTCGATGCGGCGGCCGCTGCGGCGCAGGAAGAGCTCCGGGGAGGCGGTGGCGATCTCCACGCCGTGCGCGCGCAGCCGAATCGTTCCTGCGTAGGGGGCGGGGTTGCCGCGGGCGAGCAGCGCGGTGAGGGCGTCGACGTCCGCACCGGCCGGGTCGGGCAGCGGCGCGGACATCACGCGGCAGAGGTTGGCCTGGTAGACCTCGCCGGCCGCGATGTACTCGCGGATGCGGCGGACGCCGGCGACGTACGCGGCGCGGTCGAGCGAGCTGGACCAGTGGTCGGCTTCGGGGCCCCGCCAGGCGCCGGGTCGCGGCGCGGGCACGGGGTCGGGGCGTATGTCTCCGAAGCGCGCGCAGACGAGCCGCCCTTCGAAGTCGGCGGTCACCGCCCAGAAGCCGGTGGAGTCCAGGGCGGCGGGATCGCTGGTCACGTCCCGGAGGTCGGTCGCGAGGAGGCCGCCGAAGCGGGCCATGGGAGGCAGGTCGTGCACGGCTGCGAGTCTATGACCGGTGACGCGACGGCGCCGGTGAGGTGACGGCGGGGTGACCGCCGGTGATCGAGCGGCAGCACGCTGCGGAAACGCGTTTTTGAGCTGGCCCGGGAATCCGCTAGAGTTCAACACGTCGCCAGGGAGCGAAGGGGCCGAAACCCCGGAGCGAACACGGTGACCTGCGGACGTAGCTCAGTTGGTAGAGCACCACCTTGCCAAGGTGGATGTCGCGAGTTCGAGTCTCGTCGTCCGCTCGAAGTGGGGGATTTCTTCCCGAGAACCCCTGCAGCTCCATGGTGGAGTGGCCGAGAGGCGAGGCAACGGCCTGCAAAGCCGTCTACACGGGTTCAAATCCCGTCTCCACCTCCAAGGACGATTAGCTCAGCGGGAGAGCGCTTCCCTGACACGGAAGAGGTCACTGGTTCAATCCCAGTATCGTCCACTGATCCGCAAGGATCCCCGCGCGATTAGCTCAGCGGGAGAGCGCTTCCCTGACACGGAAGAGGTCACTGGTTCAATCCCAGTATCGCGCACGCAGCACCATGCAGTACGAGCTTCACCTGCGGCTTCATGCCGTTCCCGCGCGATTAGCTCAGCGGGAGAGCGCTTCCCTGACACGGAAGAGGTCACTGGTTCAATCCCAGTATCGCGCACCATCCGGAAGCCCCGGCCGTCGAGACGGCCGGGGCTTCCGCGTTGCCCGGCTTCAGGAGGAGAAGAGCATCCGGCCGAAGCCGCCCTTGCGGTGGCCGTGGTGGCCGTGGCCGTGTCCGCCGTGCTGCGGGGCGCCCCAGGCCGGGGCCGGGGCCGCGTGCGGGGCCGGATAGGGGGCCGGGGGTGCGGCGGGCGGCGGGACCTGGCCGTACTGCTGCGCGGTGTACTGGGACTCCAGTCGGGTCAGCGCCTCCAGCTCGCCGTAGTCGAGAAAGATGCCGCGGCATCCGCTGCACTGCTCTATCTGGACACCGTTGCGGTTGTAGGTGTGCATCATCGCGTGACACTTCGGACACTGCATGGACCGATCAACTCCTCGCCGTGGACGTCGCCATCGGATGCATGCCCGATGGCGGGATGTTCACCCTACGGCGGAGGCTCGGAGTCCAAGTCGGCCGGGAGGGCGGCGATTCGGGCGCAGGCGTCCGTCATCAGCCGCTCCTCGCCGTCGAGTCGGCGGCCGCTTTCCGCCGCTTTGGCCAGGGCCAGGGCCGCCGTCTGCACGGTGAGCGCCCGGGCGGCGAGGTCGAGTTCCGGCCAGGGGTCGCTGCCGGGCGGGCCGGCGGCCGGGCCGCCGGCGGACCGGTAGGCGTCGAGGAAGCGCAGCCAGGTCGCGGTGTCGAGCAGGCCGGCGGCGTACCAGGCGGCCGGGCGGGCCAGGTCCCAGGCGGGCGCGCCGAGGCCGAGGTCGTCGACGTCGATGAGGAGCCAGGCGCCCGCCGGGGCGGGATGGCGCACCAACTGCCCCAGGTGCAGGTCCCCGTGGCACAGGGCCCCGCCGGGCGGGGGCGCCGCCGCTCCGCGCGCCCAGGCGGGCAGGGACCGGGCGGCGGCCCGTACGGCGCGCGTGGCGGCGGGCTCGGTCCCCAGGGGCTCCGCCCGCGCCAGCCGGTCCAGGGCCCGGGCGAGCTTGGCCGGTCCGCGCATCGGCGGGACCGGGCCCGGGAGCCCGTCGGGCGGGGTCCGGTGCAGGGCGGCCAGGAGCCGGCCGGCCTCCTCCCAGGGCGCGTCGGCGGGCCGCTCCGGATCGACCGGAGCGCCGTAGGGCCAGAGGGAGGCGGGCCTGCCGTGCACGGATCCGGTCCCGGGGCGCAGGGGCGGCAGCAGTACCCCGCGGAGGGCCGGGTGCCCGGCGATCCCCAGCCGTACGGCGAGGGCCTCCCGGTCGGCGTCCTCCGCGTGCGCCTTGGCCACGGCGTCCCCGCAGCGCACCACGGTCCCGTCGTACCGGTCGGCGAGCAGCTCGTACGCGCGGTGGCCGCCTTCCGAGGCCCAGGCCGCGAGGGCGGCGGGCAGCCCGGGGCGGTTCGTGTGCGGGGCGGTTCGTCGCTCCAGCTGGACCAGGCCTCCTCGCCGCCGGGTGCCGACTCTTCCGAGGAGGAGCGTACGGGCGCCGTGCACGGGGGTGCGGAGGGGCGCGAAAAAGGGTGCTGCCCGTCCGACTCCCCAGTCGTACGGGCAGCACCCTTCACCTGCCGTCCGTCGCCACGCCCCCGTCCCCACGGGGTGTGACAGGCCGATTCCCGGGCCGCTCTCCCGGGCTGTGGCGCCGCTCAGCGCCCCAGCATCGCGCCCACGGACGACGCCTGTGCCGCCACCTGGTCGAAGCCTCCGAAGAGGAAGAGCAGGAGGGCGGCCAGGGGGAGCACCATCGCGGCGGCCACCAACGGGTGCCGCGTACCGGACTCATGGCCGTTGAACGCGAATGCCTTGCGTCCCTGCCCTGCGATGTCCGCCATGGTCCTCTCCCTGTCGTTGACAGCGGCGGGCTTTTGACCTCGGGGGACGAGTGCGCCACCCGCCGCTTGTCTTCAACACTAGGCGCGCGGAGGGTTCCCGGCCTCATGCCCTCGTACCCATTGCCGGGCCTCCAGGAGGATGACGGGCCCCGGTCGGTGTACTCCCCTGGGTGGAGACCGCTCCCCCGGTGTCGGGGTCTTCCCGGAGGGGGTCAGCGCAGGGTGGTGACTTCGCTCACTTCCGTCACTCCCTGTTGATGCGCGTCCGCCGGTGGGGCACGGGCACGACCGGCTCGCGGGTGCGCGCCGTACGGACGCGGGCGGACCGGGCCCGGAGCTCCTTGATCGTCCAACCCCCTTGCCCACGGCCCGGATTGATCGACCCGGTCGCTTCGGGGCTCGGACCGGCGCGAATCCTTGAGGACCCCTCAAGTGTGCTGCTGCGCACTGACAATCGAATCCCCCGGCGAGGGCGCGGCCTCTGAGCGCACATGCCGGATGGTCCGTAAGCTGTGCCACGTCAACAGGACGACCGGTCAGCGGGGTGGACATGGCGATGATGCGGCTCCGGCGCGAGGACCCGCGTGTCGTCGGCTCGTTCAGACTGCACCGACGGCTCGGCGCCGGCGGCATGGGCGTGGTCTATCTGGGATCGGACCGGCGCGGGCAGCGCGTCGCGCTCAAGGTCATCCGGCCGGATCTGGCCGAGGACCAGGAGTTCCGGTCCCGGTTCGCGCGCGAGGTGTCCGCCGCCCGGCGCATCCGGGGCGGCTGCACCGCCCGCCTGGTCGCGGCGGACCTGGAGGCCGAGCGGCCGTGGTTCGCCACCCAGTACGTCCCCGGGCCCTCCCTGCACGACAAGGTGGCCGAGGAAGGCCCCCTGACGGCCGCGCAGATCGCCGCGATCGGTGCCGCCCTCTCCGAGGGCCTGGTCGCCGTGCACGAGGCGGGCGTCGTCCACCGCGACCTCAAGCCGTCGAACATCCTCCTCTCCCCCAAGGGCCCGCGGATCATCGACTTCGGGATCGCCTGGGCCACCGGGGCGAGCACCCTGACCCACGTGGGCACCGCCGTCGGCTCCCCCGGCTTCCTCGCGCCCGAACAGGTGCGCGGCGCCGCCGTCACCCCCGCCACGGACGTCTTCGCCCTCGGCGCCACCCTCGCCTACGCGGCGACGGCGGACTCGCCCTTCGGGCACGGCAGTTCCGAGGTCATGCTGTACCGGGTGGTGCACGAGGAGCCCCACCTCGTCGGGGTCCCGGACGCGCTCGCTCCGCTGGTCCGGGCCTGCCTGGCGAAGGACCCCGAGGAGCGGCCCAGCACGCTCCAGCTGTCGATGCGGCTCAAGGAGATCGCGGCCCGCGAGGCGCAGGGGCTGTCCGACGGGCGTCCCCCGGCGCAGCGCGCCCGCGTCGAGCGGCCGACCGGCCGGCTCGCCGAGGAGTACGCCGACCAGCGCACGGAGCGCCGTACCGGCGGCTCGACCGCGCCGCGGCCCCAGGGCGGCCCGCAGAGCGGGCCGCAGTCGCGGCCCTCGTCCCCGCGCAACCCGCGCACGCCGGGCGGCCCGTCCTCCCGGCCGACCGCGGGGCGTACGGGCGGCCGCCCGGGCCCCCGCACGACGGGGACGGGCCGGCGGCCCTCGCGGCCGGACCCGAAGCTGATGCGCCAGCGGCTGATCGTGTTCGTCGTGGTCACGCTGATCGTGGCCCTGGGCATCGCGGCGGCCCAGAAGTTCTGACGGGCCCCCGGGCCGCAGGGCCCGGGGCGTGCGACTCAGGCCCCGTCGCGGCCCTGGGCCACGGCGTAGAAGGCCACCGCGGCTGCGGCGCCCACGTTCAGCGAGTCCACGCCGTGCGCCATGGGGATGCGCACCCATTCGTCGGCGGCGACCAGCGCCTGCGTGGACAGGCCGTCCCCTTCGGCGCCGAGCATCAGCGCGACCCGCTCCAGGGACTGGGGCGCGGCCACGTCGATGGGCGAGGCCTTCTGGTGCGGGGTGAGGGCCAGCAGCTTGAAGCCGGCCTCCCGGACCGAGTCCAGGCCCTTGGGCCAGACGTCCAGGCGGGCGTACGGGACGGAGAACACCGCACCCATGGAGACCTTCACCGAGCGGCGGTAGAGCGGGTCCGCGCAGTCGGGCGACAGCAGGACCGCGTCCATGCCGAGGGCAGCGGCGCTGCGGAAGATCGCCCCGATGTTGGTGTGGTCGTTGACCGCTTCCATGATGACGACGCGGCGGGTGGTGGTGAGGAGTTCCTCGGCCGTCGGCAGCGGCTTGCGCTGCATGGAGGCGAGGGCGCCGCGGTGCACGTGGTAGCCGGTGACGCGTTCGGCGAGCTCCGGGCTGACGGCGTAGACCGGGGCCGGGAGTTCGTCGATGACGTCGCGCATGACGTCGACCCACTTGGCGGAGAGCAGCATCGAGCGCATCTCGTACCCGGCGTCCTTGGCACGTCTGATGACCTTCTCGCCCTCGGCGATGAAAAGGCCTTCCGCGGGCTCGCGCCTGCGCCGGAGTTCGACGTCGGTCAGGCCCGTGTAGTCGCGCAGGCGCGGGTCGTCGGGGTCCTCGACGGTGATGAGATCAGCCACAGGGTGATACTGCCTTGTCCTGGGTGCGGTGCCAACGGCCTGTCAGGCGCTGGTGCCGGGGCGGGCGCCGGGGTCGAGGACGGTGACGACCTCGCCGATGACGATGACGGCGGGCGGGCGGACCTCCGCGGCGCGGACCGTGTCCCCGACGGTCTCGAGGGTGGCGTCCACCCGGCGCTGGGCGGCGGTGGTGCCCTCCTGGATCACGGCGACCGGGGTCCCGGCGGGCTTTCCGTGCCGTACGAGGGCCTCGGCGATCGAGCCGATCTTGTCGACGCCCATCAGGATGACGAGGGTGCCGGTGAGCTTGGCGAGGGAGGCCCAGTCCACGAGGGAACGCGGGTCCTCGGGGCCGACGTGGCCGCTGACCACGGTGAACTCGTGGGCCACGCCCCGGTGGGTGACCGGGATGCCGACGGCGCCGGGCACGGAGATGGAGCTGGAGATGCCGGGGACGACGGTGCAGGTGATCCCGGCCTCGGCGAGCGCCTGGAGCTCCTCCATGCCGCGGCCGAAGACGTACGGGTCCCCGCCCTTGAGCCGGACCACGGCCTTGCCGGCCTTGGCGTGCTCGATCAGCGCGTTGTTGATGGCCTCCTGGGCCATGTAGCGCCCGTACGGGATCTTCGCGGCGTCGATGACCTCGACGTGCGGGGGGAGCTCGTCGAGCAGGTCGCGGGGGCCGAGCCGGTCCGCGATGACGACATCGGCCTCGGCGAGGAGGCGGCGGCCGCGCACGGTGATGAGGTCGGGGTCGCCGGGTCCGCCGCCGACGAGGGAGACGCCGGGGGTGTGCGGGCGGGCCGCGGTGAGGGAGCCGTCGCGCAGGCCTTCGACGACCGCGTCACGGACGGCCGCGGAGCGGCGCGGGTCGTTGCCGCTGAGCACGGCGACGGTGACGCCCTCCACGCGGCCGGTGGCCGGGGTCCAGGCGGTGGCGGCCGCGGCGTCGTCCGCGCGGACGCACCAGATCCGCTCGCGCTCGGCTTCGGCGGAGGCGCGGTCGTTGGCCTCGCGGTCCCGGGTGGCGACGAGCGCGTACCAGGCCTCGGCGAGGTCGCCGTCCTCGTAGCGGCGGCGCTCCCAGCGGATCTCGCCGGTCTCGGCCATGGCGTCCACGGAGGGGGTGGCGGAGGGCGAGATCAGGACGATCTCGGCGCCGGCCGCGATGAGCGCGGGGAGGCGGCGCTGGGCGACCTGTCCGCCGCCGATGACGACGACACGGCGGCCGGCGAGTCTCAGGCCGACGGGGTACGCGGGGTGTTCAGCCATGGCGGTGCGGCTCCTGGTGCGGCGGTCGTCATTGTGGCTTGCCGCTGCGGCGATGGAGCGGCGGACGGGGGGGTGTGTGCGGGTGCGGGGCTGACGTGGGCTTTCTCGTGCGGGTCCACGATACGGCCCGCCCGCTGCACGGGGCCCCTGGGGCTCCGCCCCAGACCC
>NZ_JBHXNP010000028.1:0-86357 GCF_042719495.1 Streptomyces sp. NPDC058525 | reverse complement strand
CCGACAACGCGGCGAGGTGCCGTGCCTGGGGGCACCTCCCAGCGGTAGCTGGGGGAGCGTCGCGACCCGGTGAACCTTCCCGGTCACAGCACTAGGTGACGCGCTGGGCCTTGTGGGACGTCACCTTCAGGCGGGCCTCCGCCGGCAGTACGGCGAGGCCCGCCGAGGCCCGGGCGTGGGCCAGCACCGGGCCCGCGAGGGCGGCCAGCACATCGGCCGGGACGGCGTGGGGCTCCAGCTCCAGGGCGATGCGCAGGGCGGGCGAGCCGCGCCTGCCGCGCAGCGCGACCCGGCAGCGGGCGACCCCGTCCAGGGCGCCGGCCTCCGCCGCCACCGCCTCCTCCAGGGCCCGCCCCCGCAGCAGGGCGAACGCCCCGTCCCCGGTGTCGACCTCCACGGCCCGCAGCCGCGCGCGCCTCAGCTGGGACAGCAGCCACCACAGCGCCAGCAGCACGCCCAGTCCGAGCCCGGCGATCACCGCCCACCACCACCAGCCGTCGGCGTGCCAGTACCTGCGCCTGGCCTCCTCGGTGAGCAGCGGCGCGTGACGGCCGGCCAGCGGCCAGGCGGCCGCGAGCACCGAGGCCCCGGCCGCGAGCAGCACCAGGCCGGTCAGGGCCAGCAGGATCCGGTTCACCGCCCCGAGCATCGCGTCACCTCCTGACCCGTACGCGCGGGTGCGGCGGGTGCGCGAGGCCGAGTTCCCCGATGCCGACGGCGAGCACGGCGTCCAGGTCGGCGCGTACGTCGTCCAGTTCGCGGAAGTGCGAGGTGGCCCGGACCCCGACGTGGGAGCGGCCCACCTTCACCCGGACGGTCCGTACCCCGGACACCTCCATGGCCCGGTCCCGCAGCACCTGCGCCGCGTCCTTGCGCCCGATACCGGCGCGCAGCCCGGTGTCCGCGCCCGCGTCCGGTGTCCGCATGGGCAGGATCGCGCGCAGTCCGGGGGCGAGCGCCAGCAGCAGGAGCAGCGCGCCGGCGAGGGCGAGGGCCCCGCCGCCCAGCAGCACGCCCAGGTCCGCCGGGGTCTGCCGGTCCAGCTGCCGGGCGAGCTCGCGCCGCCAGCCCATGCCGGGCCGGCCGGCCCGTACGGCGGCCAGGTCGTACAGGAACAGCCCCGCGACCCCCAGGACGGCGAGCGCGGTGAGCGCGGCCGGCACCCGCCGGGCGGAGCGGAACCGGCGGGCGCGGGGTTCGTGCGGGGCCTGGGGGGCGTCGGGCGCCCGGGAGGTGGTGTCCGTCACCGCAGCCGCCGGTCCCGCCCGGCGACGGGCCGGACGTGCGTGGAGTGCAGGTGCTCGATGTCGATGTCCACCTCGGGTACGGACATGGCCGCGCACTGCTCGATCCGCAGGGCGACCTGCCGGCGTACGGCCGCGCACTGGGCGCCGAGGTCGGAGGGGTAGTCCAGCTCCAGGCTCACCCGTACGCGGGCGATGTCGTGGTGCACGGTGACGGTGGCGTGCGGGGCCGCTCCCCGGCCCGGCGGCGGCTCGGCGATGGCCTCCCGGGCGGCCTGGGCGGCGATCTTGGCGACGACGCGGTCGGCGATCCGGGTGGCCCCCCGGTCGGCGGGGTCCACCCGGGGCGCGGCAGCCCGGGGCGGCACGGCCGTGGGCGGGGTGGCGCCGGGCCGGGCGGCCGGGGGCGGGGTGCCCCGGGGCGGGTCGGCCTGGGGCGGGTCGGCCTTGGGCGGGTCGGCCTTGGGCGGGATGCCGCTCATCGGCGCCTCACCCGCGCCGGTCGTCGCGGCGCCGGAACAGGTCTCCGGGTTCCAGGTCCCCGTCGAGGAAACGGCCGGCGACGAAGCCGATGGTGCCGAGCGCCGCCACCAGCAGGAAGGCTCCGAAACCGCCGAAGTACCCGGCGAAGGCCAGGGCCATGCCGGCGAACAGGCCTGCGACCGCCATGCTCATTGCGTGGCTCCTCTCGGCTACTGGAGCCGGGACTCCGGCTCGTCGTCGGGCTCGTCGGGCAGCTTGACGTCGCTGACCGCGATATTGACCTCGACGACCTCCAGGCCGGTCATCCGCTCGACCGCCGAGATGACGTTCTCACGGACCGCCCGGGCGACGTCCCTGATCGACACGCCGTAGTCGACGACGATCTCCAGGTCGAGGGCGGTCTGGACCTCGCCGACCTCCGCCTTGACCCCACGGCTGACGGAGGCCTTCGCGCCGCCGGGGACACGGTCGCGGACGGCGCCGAAGGTACGGGAGAGCCCGCTGCCGCTGCCCATGGCGTGTACGCCGACCACCTCGCGCGCGGCCAGTCCGGCGATCTTCTCGACCACTCCGTCGGCGATGGAGGTGCGGCCACGGTCGGCGGGCGCCTTGCCGGGGCTGCCCGATGCGGATTCGGTCATCGCATGTCCCTTCGCGCGTACGGACTCACTCCGCACCACGGTAAGCGCGCGAAGCCGCCCCCGCCGCAGGACTGCGCCGACTCGGCGCAAAGTTCCGGGCCTCCGCCCCGCGCCGGGGGTAGCGCCCCCGGCGACGGCGGCGCAGGTCAGTCCGAGATCCCGGCCAGGTCGCGCAGACGGCGGGCCTGGGCGGCGCGCTCGGCGGTGCGCTGGTCGTCGTACGGCCGGGACTGGGCGTCGCGGAGCAGCGCCTTGGTCTCGATGACGGCGTCGCGCGGCGGTGCCAGCAGCGCGGTGGCGAGGTCCTGGACGGCGGCGTCGAGCTCGTCGGCGGGGACCACGAGGTTGGCCAGGCCCACCCGCTCGGCCTCCTCGGCGTGCACGAAGCGGCCCGTGGCGCAGATCTCCAGCGCGCGGGCATAGCCGACCAGCGAGGTCAGCGGCTGGGTGCCGGCCAGGTCGGGCACCAGACCCAGGCTGGTCTCGCGCATGGCGAACTGCACGTCGTCGGCGACCACGCGCAGGTCGCACGCGAGCGCGAGCTGGAAGCCGGCGCCGATCGCGTGCCCCTGCACCGCAGCGACGGAGATGATGTCGTTACGCCGCCACCAGGTGAATGCCTCCTGGTATTCGGCGATCGTGGAGTCGAGCAGTTCGTCCGAACCGCGTGCCAGGTCGAGGAAGGACGGCTCGCCCTCGAAACCCTCGGGGGTGAACGCCTGCCGGTCGAGCCCGGCGGAGAAGGACTTGCCCTCGCCGCGCAGCACGACGACCCGGACGGTGCCCGGCAACGACCTTCCGGCCTCCGCCAAAGCCCGCCAGAGCGCGGGGGATTGGGCGTTTCGCTTGGCCGGATTGGTCAGTGTCACCGTGGCGAGCGAGTCGTCGACGGTGAGTCGTACGCCGTCCTTGTCGAGCAGAGTCATCTGTATGCCTCCGGTGTGCAGTCGGCCGCAAAGCCGGCCTAAGTGACTGCACAGTAACCACCCAGTCGACCGGGCGGCCGACCGGGGGTCACCGGAGGAAACGTCGGACCATGTGGAGCCTGTGGAACGTTCGAGCGTCGGAACCGTTGGGTCCGGGGTCAGGCCGTAGCCGCCTTCTTGCCCCGGGTCGCGCCACCGCGACCGCGCAGCGAAACCCCGGACTCACTGAGCATCCGGTGGACGAATCCGTAGGACCGGCCGGTCTCTTCGGCCAGCGCCCGGATACTCGCACCGGAGTCGTACTTCTTCTTCAGGTCTGCCGCGAGCTTGTCGCGCGCGGCGCCGGTTACCCGGCTGCCCTTCTTCAGAGTCTCGGCCACCCGTGCCTCCTCGTGGGAAGTGCGCTCTGGACTTCTCATGATCACCCCTCCCACGCTTCCTGGCCACCCATTCCGCAAGGTCGGTACGGCCGCATTTCTCGAGGGGTGGACACCCGAGCAGAACGGAATCTTCTCTTCCGCCGCATGACCTCCGTCACACTCCGCCGCCCTCCTGGGGAATCACCAGGTCAGGGGCGGGAGCCGGGCAGACGAACGGCCCCGGTCGCGCACTCATCCGAGCGCGGCCGGGGCCGTCGTACGACGCGCAACGGTACGAGACCGTCTCACTCAGATGATGGATCACCCCTGAGCCGAATGATCCATAAGGAATTGGATCAGGCGAGGGCGACCAGGTCCCGGTAGTCGGGACCCCACAGGTCCTCGACGCCGTCCGGCAGCAGGATGATCCGCTCCGGCTCCAGCGCCTCGACCGCGCCCTCGTCGTGCGTGACCAGGATGACCGCGCCCTTGTACGTGCGCAGGGCGCCCAGGATCTCCTCGCGGCTGGCCGGGTCGAGGTTGTTCGTCGGCTCGTCGAGCAGCAGCACGTTCGCCGAGGAGACGACCAGCGTGGCCAGGGCCAGACGGGTCTTCTCGCCGCCGGAGAGCACCCCGGCGGGCTTGTCCACGTCGTCCCCGGAGAACAGGAAGGAGCCGAGCGTCTTGCGTACGGCGACCAGGTCCAGGTCGGGCGCGGAGGAGCGCATGTTCTCCAGGACCGTGCGCTCGGGGTCGAGGGTCTCGTGCTCCTGGGCGTAGTACCCGAGCTTGAGGCCGTGGCCGGGCACGACCGTGCCGGTGTCGGGCTTCTCGGTGCCCGACAGCAGGCGCAGCAGGGTGGTCTTGCCGGCGCCGTTGAGGCCGAGGATGACCACGCGGGAGCCCTTGTCGATGGCCAGGTCGACGTCGGTGAAGATCTCCAGCGAGCCGTAGGACTTCGAGAGGCCCTCGGCGGTCAGCGGGGTCTTGCCGCAGGGCGCGGGGTCCGGGAAGCGCAGCTTGGCGACCTTGTCGGAGACGCGGACGGCCTCCAGGCCCGCGAGCAGCCGGTCGGCGCGCTTGGCCATGTTCTGCGCGGCGACGGTCTTGGTGGCCTTGGCGCGCATCTTGTCGGCCTGCGAGTTCAGGGCCGCGGCCTTCTTCTCCGCGTTCTGGCGCTCGCGCTTGCGGCGCTTCTCGTCGGCCTCGCGCTGCTGCTGGTAGAGCTTCCAGCCCATGTTGTAGACGTCGATCTGGGACCGGTTGGCGTCCAGGTAGAAGACCTTGTTGACGACGGTCTCGACCAGGTCGACGTCGTGGGAGATCACGACGAAGCCGCCGCGGTAGTTCTTCAGGTAGTCCCGCAGCCAGACGATCGAGTCGGCGTCGAGGTGGTTGGTGGGCTCGTCGAGGAGCAGGGTGTCGGCGTCCGAGAAGAGGATCCGGGCGAGCTCGACGCGGCGGCGCTGACCGCCGGAGAGGGTGTGCAGCGGCTGGCCGAGGACCCGGTCCGGGAGGCTGAGGGCGGCCGAGATGGTCGCGGCCTCGGACTCGGCGGCGTACCCGCCCTTGGTGAGGAACTCGGTCTCCTGGCGCTCGTACTGCTTGAGCGCCTTCTCCCGGGTGGCGCCGGCGCCGGTGGCGATGCGCTCCTCGTTCATGCGCATCTTCTTGATCAGGACGTCGAGGCCGCGGGCGGACAGGATCCGGTCGCGGGCCAGGACGTCGAGGTCGCCGGTGCGCGGGTCCTGCGGGAGGTAGCCGACCTCGCCCGAGCGGGTGATGGTGCCGGCCGCGGGCTGGCCCTCGCCCGCGAGGCACTTGGTGAGGGTGGTCTTGCCCGCTCCGTTGCGGCCGACCAGGCCGATGCGGTCGCCCTTGGCGATGCGGAAGGAAGCGGAGTCGATGAGGATGCGGGCGCCGGCGCGCAGCTCGATACCGGTGGCGGTGATCACGGAAATGCTCCAGGGCGGTCGGGACGGCGGAAGGGGGGCAGGACGCGAGACTTCGACGCCGCTAATCCGCGAGGAGATTTGCCATGGGAGTCATTCTACCGGGGCTGTGCAACTGGTTTCCGGGCCGGTGGGCGCCCCCGCGGCCCTCCCCGGTGTCCCCCGTCCGGCCCATGGGGCGCACCGGCGGGCCGGGACGCGCAACGGGATGAATGGGTTGATACTCGCCGCAGGGGCGGCCCTGCGGCCCCGCTGGCTGGTCCCACGAGTGGAGGGCGGTGCGGCATGCAGTTCGACGACGACGCCAATCTGGACACTTCCGAGGTCAAGGACGTGCGCGGCAGCCGCGTCCCGGGCGGGAGGGCCACGATCGGCGGCGGCATCGTCGGGCTGATCGCGCTGGTCATGGGCCTTCTCTTCGGGGTGGGGCCCGAGCAGCTGGGGCTGTCCTCCGGCGATACGGAGCCGGCGCCCGCCGCGTCCTCCGTCAGCCAGGTGGAGCAGACCTGCAAGAAGGGGCGGGACGCGAACGCCCGGGAGGACTGCCGGCTGGTCGCGGTGGTCAACAGCACCCAGGACTTCTGGCGGCAGGAGTTCACCCGGCGCGGCGGCACCTACACCCCCGCGACCACGTTCTTCTTCAAGGACCGCGTGAACACCGCGTGCGGGGCGGCGACCTCGGCGGTCGGGCCCTTCTACTGCCCCGCCGACCGCCGGGTCTACCTGGACCTGGCGTTCTACAACGACCTGCGGACGAAGTTCGGCGCGAGCGGCGGCCCCTTCGCGCAGGCCTACGTGATCGCCCACGAGTACGGGCACCACATCCAGAACCTGACCGGGACGCTCCAGCGGGCCCAGGACGGGCAGCAGGGCGCGGCCAGCAACGCCGTCAAGGTCGAGCTCCAGGCGGACTGCTACGCCGGGGTGTGGGCGCACAACGCGACGCGCACCCCGGACGAGTCCACCGGCCGGCCGCTGATCACCCGGCTCACCGACGAGGACATCCGCGACGGCCTGGACGCGGCGGCCGCGGTCGGCGACGACCGGATCCAGGAGAAGATCCAGGGCCGGGTGAATCCGGAGTCCTGGACGCACGGGTCGGCCGAGCAGCGCCAGCAGTGGTTCTACCAGGGCTACCGCACCGGCGACATGGCCCAGTGCAACACCTTCCGCTGACTGTCGGCGGCGCCTGCCATGCTGTGACGTGGGTCACCGTCACGAGAGGGAGTGATCGTCATGGCAGGCGTTCCGTCCATCTGCCCCACGCTGGTCTACCGCGATGCGAAGGCGGCCATCAAGCTGCTGACCGAGGCCTTCGGCTTCAGCCAGGTCGCGGTGTACGAGGGTGAGAACGGCGCCGTGGTGCACGCGGAGCTGGCCTACGGCAACGGCGTCGTGATGCTCGGCAGCAAGGGCACCGGCGGGGTCTTCGACAAGGCCATGGGCGATGCCGGGCCCTCGGGGGTCTACGTCGTCGTCGAAGACGTCGACGCCCACCACCGGCGGGCCGTCGAACACGGTGCGGAGATCCTGATGGAGCCCACCGACCAGGACTACGGCTCCCGCGACTACATGGCCCGGGACGGCGAGGGCAACATCTGGAGCTTCGGGACGTACGCGCCGCAGGTCTGAGACCCGCGGCGGGTACGTCCCTTCGCCCGTACGGGGCTACGCGCCGCCGGTGTGGACCTGGAAGGCGGCCCGGCGGACCGCCTTGGCCAGGGCCGGGTCGGGATGGGCGGCGGCCAGTGCGACCAGCACCTGCACGGTGCGCGGGTGGCCGACCGCGCGGACCTCGTCCAGCAGCCGGGGCACGGTGGTCCGGACGGCCGAGTCGAGGTGGCGGGCCAGCAGCTCGGCTTCGCCGTGGTCGGCGATGGCGGCCGCGGTGTCCACCCAGAGCCAGGTCGACTCCTCGGCGGTGAGGACGTCCTGCGCCTCGTCGGGATCGACCCCGTCGTGCTCGGCGAGCCACAGCAGGGCGTAGGGGCGCAGGGCGGGCTCCCGTACGGCGGCGCGCACCTCGGGTTCGGCGGGGGCGCCGACCACGCGCAGCGCCTCGAAGGCGAGGCCGCGCAGCAGGGCGTCCTCGCCGCGGGCGGCGTGCAGGAGCTCGCTCACGGCGTGCCGGACGGGCCGGGCCGCGAGCCAGGCCTGGTACTCGGCGCGGGCCGGGCCCGGGGTGAGCCGGGCGCAGCCGTGCAGCATGGCGGCGGCGGACTGCTCGATGTTCCCGGCGGGGCTCTGCGCGGCCACGCAGATCTGCTCCAGTTTGACCCAGACCGCCCAGCTGCCGAGCGGGGTGAGCGCGGCCCGTGCGGGCCCGAGGGTGACGGCGTCCACGGCGGCGAGTCCGCCGAGCGCCCAGCGCAGCAGCCGGGCGAGCGGGGCCGGGGCGGGGGTGCCGGGCTCGTCCGTCCGGGCGGCCGCGGGCTCCGTGTCGTACGGGACCTCGCACCGCTCGTCGCGCAGTTCGGTGACGCGCTGCCCGAGCAGGTCGAGGAGGTCGGGGACGGTCACCGGTCCGGCGGACAGCTGGAGCAGGGACAGCAGCTGGGGCATCGCCTCGACGACCTCGGCGACGGCCGCGGGGGCGATGTCGGCGGGGGCGGGGTGCACGAGGGACCAGGCGTCGAAGAGGGCGACCCAGCCGCGCAGTACGGCGGTGTCGTCGCGGTCCCAGGCGCGCAGGCGCCAGCCGGGCCGGGCGTGGCCGCCGTGCACCTCGACGAGACCGGCGAGCCGGGCGCGGTCCCAGCCGACTCTGATCTGGCCGTGCGTCAGGTTCAGTTCCGCGGCGGCGCGTTCGACGTCCTCCGGGCGGAGGGCGCCCGTGGGGGCGGGGCTGCCCCCGTCGCCGGCACCGAGGTTGAGCTCGGCCCAGCGGGTCAGGCGTACGGCGTCGGCGAGCGAGGCCCGTGCCCGGTTCGCGAGGTCGGCCGTGGCGGGTGTACCCGCCGGGGGCCTCGGGGCGGGCCGGGTGCGCCGGTCCGTCACCGCCTTGCGTGCCGTACTGACGGACCTCGGGTAGACGAGGCGGAGTCTGGAGTCGCGAGCCAACTGCTCATCAGGCTTTCGGGACGTCACGGAAGCAGTCTCGCCCGTCACTGGCCGAAAGCCCAAACGGAACCAGCCGTTTCCAAGGCAGGCCCGAGGTGCAGACCGGGGCAACTCACCCGCAGGGCTCCCGCCGCCACATCCCCTTCACATGAACGGTCCTGTGAACGGCCGCGCGAAGGGCCGGAAGAGGGGTCGGAACGGGGGCTGGAAGAGGGGTCGCACGAGCGGTCGGGCGGGGCTCACATGAGGGGGGTGAGGAAGCGGCGCAGGGCCTCCTCGTAGCCGGCCGGGTCGGCGTTCCACATGGCGCCGTGGCCCGCCTCGCGCACGGTGTGCAGGGTGACGAGGTCGGGCCGGGCGGCGGCGAGCCGCAGCGAGGGCCCCCAGGGGGCGAGGGTGTCGTCCGGACCGTGGAAGACGAGTACGGGGACGCGCAGCGCGCCCGGGTCGGCCAGGGGCGGCCGGTGGTCGGCGCGCAGCCCCGCGCGGCTCTCGGCGGCCCGGACCGCGAGCGGGAGCACGGGGCCCGGGGTGTGGCGCGCCGCGGCGAGCCCGCGCAGGGTCGCGTGCCAGTCGAGCACGGGCGAGTCGAGCACGAGCCCGGAGATCCGGGCGGCCAGCGCCGAGCGTTCGGCGGCGCGCAGGGCCATGGCGGCGCCGGTGGACCAGCCGTGCAGGATCACGCGGCGGGCGCCGTAGCGCAGGGCGTAGCGGATGGCGGCGTCCAGGTCCCGCCACTCCGACTCGCCGAGGTGGCCGAGGCCGTCCGGGGAGGCGGGGGCGCCGAGGTCACCGCGGTAGGCGAGGTCCAGGACGGGCAGCCGGTGCCGGTGCAGGAAGGGCATGACCACCATCGGGTGCTCCCGGCCGGAGCCGAGTCCGTGCACGGTGATGACCCAGGTGTCGCGGGCCCCGGGCACGAACCAGGCGGGCAGGGCGCCGAGCTCTCCGGGGATGTCCACGTCGGCGTGCTCGAGCCCGAGGGCGGTGCGCGGGTTCCCGAGGTGGACCTGGGGGGTCAGGGTGACGCGGGTGCCGGGGTCGAGGCTGCCGTGGGTGACGCCGAGGAGGCGGCGTACGACGGTGTCCGGGTCGTGCTCGGCGTCGGGGAGCACGGGTCCGACCACGGCGTGCACGCCGGGGGCGTCGAGTCCGTACGTACCGGGGCGCAGGGAGCCGAGCGAGCGGGTCAGTACGACCCGGCCCTCGCCGGCGGAGTGGACGCTCAGGCGCGGGCTGCCGGGCAGCGGGTGCCCGGGCTCGGGCCGCAGGGCCGCGCCGGCGGCGTACCGGCCGGCCGCGACCGCGGCCACGCCGGCGCCCAGGAGGGTCGTGGTGACGGCCGCTGCCGTCGCTGTCGCGGTACGCACGGCTCCAGTGTCGAGGCGCGGGCTTCGGCGGGCCACCGGAGGCGATCGTTCCGACGGTGGCCGCCGGGGAGGTGATCTAGCTCTCTTTCGGTGCCCCGGGCGGGTCGGCCGGCCTGCCGGAAGTCCCTCGCGGAGGGGTTCGTTCACCCCGCTTTGACGTGCATTTATCGAGATAACTACGTCAGAATCAGGACGAATGACCCGAACACACCGCGCGCGGGGACACCGTTAGGCCCGCGTCAGTTCACCTTCCGTTCATCCAGGTTGCCTACGGTCGCCGAGCCACTGACGTCAAACAGAAGCCTGGGTAAATGGAGCACATAACGCTTCTCCTCGGGATCGTGATCATTACCGCTCTCGTGTTCGACTTCACGAACGGTTTCCACGACACAGCCAATGCGATGGCCACCACCATCTCCACTGGCGCCCTCAAGCCCAAGACGGCGGTGGCCATGTCCGCCGTGCTCAACCTCGTCGGCGCTTTCATGTCCGTGGAGGTCGCCAAGACGATCTCCAAGGGCCTGGTCAACGAGGAGGGCATCCAGCCAGAGGTGATCTTCGCCGCCCTGGTCGGCGCGATCCTCTGGAACCTCCTCACCTGGCTGGTCGGCCTGCCCTCCAGCTCCTCGCACGCCCTGATGGGCGGCCTGATCGGTGCCGCGGTCGCCTCGGCCGGCCTCGGCGCGGTCAACGGCGACACGCTCGTCACCAAGGTGCTCATCCCGGCGATCGCGGCCCCGCTCGTCGCCGGTCTCGCGGCGATGCTGGCCACGAAGGTCACCTACAAGTTCGACAACAAGGTCGGCGAGAAGACCTCGGCCAAGGGCTACCGCGCCGGTCAGATCGCCTCGGCCGGACTCGTCTCCCTCGCGCACGGCACCAACGACGCGCAGAAGACGATGGGCATCATCACCCTGGCGCTCATCGCCGGCGGCGCGATCGCGCCCGACGCGAACCCGCCGTTGTGGGTCATCCTCTCCGCCGGTGTCGCCATCGCGCTCGGCACCTACCTGGGCGGCTGGCGCATCATCCGCACCATGGGCAAGGGCCTGACCGACCTGCAGCCGCAGCAGGGCTTCGCCGCCCAGACCTCGGCCGCCACCGTCATCCTGGCCTCCTCGAACCTCGGCTTCTCGCTCTCCACCACCCACTCGTGCTCCGGCGCGGTCATGGGTGCGGGCCTGGGCCGCAAGGGCGGTGTGGTCCGCTGGTCCACCGCGACCCGCATGTTCATCGCCTGGGGCCTGACCCTGCCGGCCGCCGCCCTCGTCTCCGCGGGCGCCGAGCTCGTCATGCGCACCGGTGACATCGGCATCGCCGCCGTCACGGTCTTCCTGATCGGCTCCTGCCTCGCCATCTGGCTCGTCTCGCGCCGCCAGGTCGTCGACCACACCAACGTCAACGACGTCAACGACGCGCCGGCGGACGCCACCGCGGAGCCGGGTGTCGTCACCACGGCGATCGCGGCCGTCACCGTCCCGCCGACCACCGCCGCCGCCGGTACCACCGCCGCGGTGACGGTCGAGGACCTCAAGGCCACCATCCCGGCCTCGACCGCGACGCCTGCGGCTCCGGCCGCGGCGGTCTGACCCCGAGAACGACAGAGGAATCAGCGGTATGAAGATCGACTGGGAAGCACTCGGCTCCGTGTTCGGGGTCAGCCTCTCCGCCACCGTCGCCCTCGTGGCCCTGTTCACCCTCGGCCTGGTGGGCCTGTCCAAGCACGAGGCCGCCACCGAGCGCGGCGGCGCGGCCACCCTCGCCCGCAGCGGCGCCTACGCCTGCTTCGCGCTCTGCGCGGCGGCCGTGTCGTACGGGATCTACCTGATCGTCGTCTGACCCATCACGCGTGAAGCTCCCCCCGGGCTCCCCGGGGGGAGCTTTCGTGTACCCCCGCCCCCTCCCTCACCGCCGCCCCGACGCAGGTCAACGGCGAGTTGACGGGCATTCGCGGTGCGTGGTGGACTGCCCGAGCCAATACGGCGGCATGGAGAGGAAGTCCGGTGCGAATCCGGCGCGGTCCCGCCACTGTCACCGGGGCACTCGGCCGAGTGCGACCCGGGAGCCAGGAACTCTCGCCGCCGGACACGTCGAACCAGGGCGCGGACCCTGAGTGAGGACATACCTGCCACCATGCGTGCCGATCGCGTCTTCGCGTACGGCGTCACGGCGGGCCTGATCGGCGACCGGATCCTCGGGGATCCGCGCCGAGGGCACCCCGTGGCCGCCTTCGGACGAGCCGCCGCCGCCGTCGAGCGCGCCCTGTGGCGCGACGACCGCGCGCGGGGCCTCCTGCACACCCTGGTCTGCGCCGGGAGCGCGGCCGCCGTCGGCGCGCTGGGCGCCCGCGCCGTGCGCTCCCGGCCCGCGGCGGCCCGCATAGCCCTGACCGCCGCCGCCACCTGGGCCGTCGTCGGCGGCACCTCGCTGGGCCGGGAGGCCCGCGCCATCGGCGGCGCGCTCGCCGCCGGAGACGCCGAGGTGGCCCGCGAGCGGCTGCCGCACCTGTGCGGACGCGACCCGGAGGCCCTGGACGAGCAGCAGATGGCCCGCGCCGTCGTCGAGTCGGTCGCGGAGAACACCTCCGACGCGGTGGTCGGGGCCCTGGTGTGGGGCGCCGTCGCCGGCGTCCCCGGGCTGCTGGCCTTCCGCGCCGTGAACACCCTCGACGCGATGGTCGGCCACAAGTCCCCCCGCTACCTGCGCTACGGCTGGGCCTCCGCCCGGCTCGACGACCTGGCGGGCTGGCCGGGGGCCCGGCTGACCGCGCTGGCCGCCGTGGTGGCCGGACCCGACCGGCGGGGAGCCGTACGGGCCTGGCGCGCGGACGCCGCCGGGCACCCGAGCCCGAACGCCGGGCCCGTGGAGGCCTCCTTCGCGGGGGCGCTCGGCGTACGGCTGGGCGGCACCCTGGCGTACGGCGGCCGGGTCGAACACCGGGCGGTCCTCAACGGCGGGGCGGGGCGGCCGGTGGAGGTCGCGGACATCGAGCGGGCGGTACGGCTGTCGCGGCAGGTGACCTGGCTGGCGCTGGGCACCTGTGTCGCGGCCCGCATGCTGGTCTCGCGTACATCACGGAGGGGGCGCGCATGAGCGGCGCGAAGCGCGGCGGCGGACTGCTGGTCGCCGGAACCACGTCGGACGCGGGCAAGAGCGTGGTCACGGCGGGCATCTGCCGCTGGCTGTCCCGGCAGGGCGTGAAGGTGGCGCCCTTCAAGGCGCAGAACATGTCGCTGAACTCCTTCGTCACCCGGGAGGGCGCCGAGATCGGCCGCGCCCAGGCGATGCAGGCGCAGGCAGCCCGCGTGGAGCCGACCGCGCTGATGAACCCGGTCCTGCTCAAGCCCGGCAGCGACCGCAGCAGCCAGGTGGTGCTGCTGGGCAAGCCGGTGGGCGAGATGAGCGCCCGCGGGTTCTTCGGGGGGTCTGGGGGGTCGTCCCCCGGGAAGGCGCTGCACGGGGGCAGGCAGGAGCAGCTGCTCGGCATCGTCACGGACTGCCTGGAGCAGCTGCGGGGCACGTATGACGCCGTGATCTGCGAGGGGGCGGGCAGTCCGGCCGAGATCAACCTGCGCCGGACCGACATCGTGAACATGGGCATCGCGCGGGCCGCGCGGTTCCCGGTGGTCGTGGTCGGGGACATCGACCGGGGCGGGGTCTTCGCCTCCTTCTTCGGCACGACGGCCCTGCTGTCGGCTGAGGACCAGTCGCTGATCGCCGGATACCTGGTCAACAAGTTCCGCGGCGACGTCTCGCTGCTGGAGCCGGGCATGGAGATGCTGCGCGGCCTGACCGGGCGGGCCACGTTCGGGGTCCTGCCCTTCCGGCACGGGCTGGGCATCGACGAGGAGGACGGGCTCCGGGTCTCCCTGCGGGGAGCGGTACGGGAGTCCGTGGTGGCACCGCCGGTCGGCGAGGACGTGCTGCGGGTCGCGGTGTGCGCGGTGCCGCTGATGTCGAACTTCACGGACGTGGACGCGCTCGCGGCCGAGCCGGGCGTGGTGGTGCGGTTCGTGGACCGGGCCGAGGAACTGGCCGACGCGGACCTGGTCATCGTGCCGGGCACGCGGGGCACGGTGAAGGCCCTGGCCTGGCTGCGCGAGCGCGGGCTGGCGGACGCCCTGGTCCGGCGGGCCGCCGAGGGGCGGCCGGTGCTCGGGATCTGCGGCGGGTTCCAGGTGCTGGGCGAGCACATCGAGGACGAGGTGGAATCCCGGGCGGGCGCGGTCGACGGCCTCGGACTGCTGCCCGTACGGGTCCGCTTCGAGCGGGAGAAGACCCTGGCGCGGCCGGTGGGCTCGGCGCTGGGCGAGCCCGTGGACGGGTACGAGATCCACCACGGCGTGGCCGAAGTCCTGGGCGGTACGCCCTTCCTCGACGGCTGCCGCGTCGGATCGGTGTGGGGCACCCACTGGCACGGCTCGCTCGAGTCGGACGGCTTCCGCCGGGCGTTCCTGCGGGAGGTGGCCGCCGCGGCCGGGCGGCGCTTCGTCCCCGCCCCGGACACCTCGTTCGGCTCCCTGCGGGAGGAGCAGCTGGACCTGCTGGGCGACCTGATCGAGGAACACGCGGACACCGCGGCCCTGCTCCGCCTGATCGAGACCGGCGCCCCGTCGGGCCTCCCGTTCCTCCCCCCGGGCGCGCCGTGACGGGCCGGGCCCTGCGGGGCTCTCCCCCACGCCGCCCCTTCCCGAAACCGGGCTCTGCCCGGACCCGCGCCTCAAACGCCGGCGGGGCTGAAATTGCCGCTGCGCGGCAATCCAGCCCCAGCCACATCCAGCCCCGCCGGCGATTGAGGCGCGGGGTCTGGGGCGGAGCCCCAGCAACGGACCGCAACCAAGGAGTGAGCAACGCATGAGCACGCCCTATCCGTTCACCGCAGTGGTCGGTCAGACCGACCTGCGGCTGGCGCTCCTGCTCAACGCCGTGAGCCCGGCGGTCGGTGGTGTGCTCGTGCGCGGCGAGAAGGGGACCGCCAAGTCCACCACCGTGCGCGCGCTGTCGGCGCTGCTGCCGCAGGTCGATGTGGTCCCCGGCTGCCGGTTCTCGTGCGCGCCGGCCGCGCCCGACCCGGCCTGCCCGGACGGCCCGCACGACCCCGGCCCCGGCCGGGACCGGCCCGCCCGCATGGTGGAGCTGCCCGTCGGCGCCTCCGAGGACCGCCTCGTCGGGGCACTCGACATCGAACGGGCCCTCGCCGAGGGCGTGAAGGCCTTCGAGCCGGGCCTGCTCGCCGACGCGCACCGGGGGATCCTGTACGTCGACGAGGTCAACTTGCTGCACGACCACCTCATCGACCTTTTGCTCGACGCCGCCGCGATGGGGGCCTCGTACGTCGAGCGCGAGGGGGTCTCCGTCCGGCACGCCGCACGGTTCCTGCTCGTCGGCACCATGAACCCCGAGGAGGGCGAGCTGCGCCCGCAGCTCCTGGACCGCTTCGGGCTGACCGTCGAGGTCGCGGCCTCCCGCGAGCCCGCCCAGCGCGTCGAGGTCGTGCGCCGCAGGCTGGCGTACGAGGACGACCCGGCCGGCTTCGCGACCCGCTGGGCCGGTGACGAACACGAGGTCCGCGCCCGGGTGGTGGCGGCGCGGGCCCTGCTCCCGCAGGTCCGGCTCGGGGACACCGCGCTGCTGCGGATCGCGGCGACCTGCGCGGGCTTCGAGGTCGACGGCATGCGGGCCGACATCGTGATGGCCCGGACCGCGACCGCGCTGGCCGCCTGGGCGGGGCGGACCGAGGTGCTGAAGGAGGACGTACGGCAGGCCGCGCTGCTGGCGCTGCCGCACCGGCGGCGGCGCAACCCCTTCGACGCGCCGGGCCTGGACGAGGACAAGCTGGACGAGATCCTGGACCGGTTCGAGGACGAGGAGCCGGAGCCGGAGAACGAGCCCGACCCGGAGCCGGAGGGTCCGGACGACGGCGGCCCGGACGACAACGGCGGCGGCCCCGACGGCGGTGGCGGGGTGCCCCCGCAGGGCAACGGCCCCCAGACCTCCGGCGACGCCCCGCCCGAGTCCACCGAGAGCGCACCCGCGGACGCCCCCGAGGCCCCCGAGGCCCCGCAGCCCTCCGCCCAGGGCGCCGGCGGGCCCGAACAGGCCGCCGTACGGGCCGCGGAGCCGTTCCGCACCAAGATGCTGAGCGTGCCCGGCCTCGGCGAGGGCGCGGCCGGGCGGCGTTCGCGCGCCCGTACCGCCCACGGCCGCACCACCGGCGCCCAGCGCCCCGCCGGCCAGCTCACGAAGCTGCACCTGGCGGCCACCGTGCACGCCGCCGCCCCGCACCAGATGGCGCGCGGGCGCGACGGACGTGGCCTGGTGATCCGCAAGGACGACCTGCGCCAGGCCCGGCGGGAGGGCCGCGAGGGCAACCTCGTCCTGTTCGTCGTCGACGCCTCGGGCTCGATGGCCGCCCGGCAGCGGATGAGCGCCGTCAAGGGCGCCGTGCTGTCGCTGCTCCTGGACGCCTACCAGCGCCGGGACAAGGTCGGCCTGATCACCTTCCGCGGGGCGACGGCCGAGCTGGCGCTGCCGCCCACCTCCTCGGTGGACGCGGCCGCGGCCCGGCTGGAGCAGCTGCCGACCGGCGGCCGCACCCCGCTGGCCGCCGGGCTGCTGAAGGCCCACGAGGTGCTGCGGATCGAGCGCCTGCGGGACCCCTCGCGGCGGCCGCTGCTCGTGGTGGTCACCGACGGGCGGGCCACCTCGGCCGGTGCCGTCGGCGGCGACCCGCGCGAGCTGTCCGGGCGCAGTGCCCGGCTGCTGCGCGCCGCGGGAGTGGCGTCGGTGGTCGTGGACTGCGAGTCCGGGCCGGTCCGGCTGGGGCTGGCCGGGGTGCTGGCCGGCGATCTCGGCGGGCCCGCCGTGACCCTCGACGGGCTGCGGGCCGACTCGCTGGCCGGGCTCGTGAAGAACGTACGTACCGCAGTGTCATCTTCCGCTTCCGACAGCAACAGGAGGGCCGCGTAATGCCGCAGGGACAGCCGAGCGTCGTTCCGGACGACGGGCTCACGACGCGCCAGCGCCGCAACCGTCCGCTCGTCTTCGTCCACACCGGCCCCGGCAAGGGCAAGTCCACGGCGGCCTTCGGGCTGGCGCTGCGCGCCTGGAACCAGGGCTGGCCGATCGGGGTGTTCCAGTTCGTCAAGTCGGCGAAGTGGAAGGTCGGCGAGGAGAACGCGCTGAAGGTGCTCGGCGCCTCCGGCGAGGGCGGCTCCGTGGTCTGGCACAAGATGGGCGAGGGCTGGTCCTGGGTCCAGCGCGACGCCCAGCTCGACAACGAGCAGGCGGCCAAGGAGGGCTGGGAGCAGGTCAAGCGGGATCTGGCGGCCGAGACGCACAAGCTGTACGTGCTCGACGAGTTCGCCTACCCGATGCACTGGGGCTGGATCGACGTCGACGAGGTCATCGAGGTGCTGCGGAACCGGCCCGGCACCCAGCACGTGGTGATCACCGGCCGCAACGCGCCGGAGAAGCTGCTGGAGTTCGCGGATCTCGTCACCGAGATGACCAAGGTCAAGCACCCGATGGACGCCGGCCAGAAGGGCCAGAGAGGCATCGAGTGGTGACCTCCGTGAACGTGCCCCGGCTGGTCATCGCCGCGCCGTCGTCCGGCAGCGGCAAGACCACCGTCGCCACGGGTC
Organism: Streptomyces sp. NPDC058525; assembly: GCF_042719495.1. Taxonomy (NCBI): domain Bacteria; kingdom Bacillati; phylum Actinomycetota; class Actinomycetes; order Kitasatosporales; family Streptomycetaceae; genus Streptomyces; species Streptomyces sp. NPDC058525. The sequence continues at coordinate 68,679 of NZ_JBHXNP010000028.1, read as the reverse complement.
TGATGGCGGCCTTCTCGGAGCGCGGCCTCGCCGTGTCCCCGCACAAGGCCGGGCCGGACTACATCGACCCCGGCTACCACGCGCTGGCCACCGGCCGTCCGGGCCGCAACCTCGACGCCTTCATGTGCGGGCCGGAGCTGGTCGCTCCGCTGTTCGCGCACGGGGCGGCGGGGTGCGACCTGGCGGTGGTGGAGGGCGTGATGGGGCTCTACGACGGGGCCGCGGGCCGGGGTGAGCTGGCGTCGACCGCGCAGGTGGCGAAGCTGCTGCGGGCGCCGGTGGTGCTGGTCGTCGACGCCTCCTCGCAGTCGCGTTCGGTGGCGGCGCTGGTGCACGGCTTCGCCTCCTTCGATCCGCAGGTGCGGCTGGGGGGCGTGATCCTGAACAAGGTGGGCTCCGACCGGCACGAGGTGATGCTGCGGGAGGCGCTGGAGGAGGCCGGCATGCCGGTGCTCGGCGTCCTGCGGAGGGCTCCGCAGGTGGCCGCGCCCTCGCGGCACCTGGGTCTGGTGCCGGTCGCCGAGCGGCGGGCGGATGCGCTGGCCGCGGTCGCGGCGCTGGCCGACCAGGTCCGGGCCGGCTGCGACCTGGACGCCCTGATGGCCCTGGCCCGCACGGCCCCGGCCCTGGACTGCGAGCCGTGGTCCGCGGTGACCGCGCTGGCGCGCAGCCGGGGCGCCGCCCCGGACCCCGGCCGACGACCGGTGGTTGCCGTCGCCGGCGGGGCCGCGTTCACGTTCTCGTACGCCGAGCACGCGGAGTTGCTGACCGCCGCCGGGGCGGACGTGGTCGCCTTCGACCCGCTGCGGGACGAGGCCCTGCCCGAGGGAACCTCCGGCCTGGTGATCGGCGGCGGGTTCCCCGAGGTCTACGCGCCCGAACTGTCCGCGAACGAACCGCTGCGGGGGGCCGTGGCCGCGTTCGCCGCGCGGGGCGGACCCGTGGCCGCCGAATGCGCCGGGCTGCTGTACCTCGCGCGGTCCCTGGACGGGAAGCCCATGTGCGGGGTGCTCGACGCCGACGCCCGGATGTCGGAGCGCCTCACCCTCGGCTACCGCGAGGCCGTGGCGGTCTCCGACAGCGCCCTGGCGGCGGCCGGAACCCGGCTGCGCGGGCACGAGTTCCACCGGACGGTGGTCGAGCCCGGCTCCGGTACGGAGCCCGCGTGGGGGTTCACGCACCCGGAGCGCCGCGTCGAGGGCTTCGTACGGCAGGGCGTGCACGCCAGCTACCTGCACACGCACTGGGCGGCGGAGCCGTCCGTCGCCCTGCGGTTCGCCGGGGCGGCGGCGGCCCGGCCGTGAGATCACTCCGCGATGCCCACCACGAGCCAGATCCCGGCCACCCCGCCCACCGTGCACATCAGCGTGGACAGGGCGGGGTGTTCGTGGTGCGCCTCGGGCAGGATCTCGGCGGCCGCCAGGTACAGCAGGACCCCGCCGAAGAAGCCGAGGTACGCGCCGAGCGGTTCCTCCGGAAGGGTGAACAGCAGAGTGGACGCGGCGCCCACCACGGGGGCCGCGGCGTCCGCGAAGAGCATCATCAGCGCCTTGCGGCGGGCGTTCCCGTACAGCCTGGTCAGCGTGTACGTGTTGAACCCGTCGGCGAAGTCGTGGGTGATGACGGCCAGCGCCACGGCCACGCCCATGCCCCCGCCGACCTGGAACGCGGCCCCCAGGGCCACCCCGTCGGCGAGGCTGTGGCCGACCATCGCGGCGGCCGCGGTGAGCCCGACCTGCGGGACCCGGGCGCCGTCCTCCGCTCCGTGTGCGGCCTGGCGTACGGCGAGGAGCCGTTCCACGACGTGCGCGACGAGGAACCCGGCCACGAACAGCAGCAGGGCGAGCGGAACCCCGAACACCTCGCGGCCCGCCGCGTGCAGGGCCTCCGGAAGCAGGTCGAGGCCGACGACGCCGAGCATCAGCCCGCCCGCCAGTCCCAGCACGAGGTGGCGGCGGTCGGTGACGCGCTGCGCCGTCCATCCGCCCGCCAGGGTCATCAGGAACGCGCCCAGTGCCACGATCACGGCCATGTGCCCCTGAATACCGAGTCGCGGGCCCGCGCGCACTTCCGGGTCCGGACGGCGGGTGGCGGACTGTTGACGATGACTACGCAGGGAGGGCCCCGGTGGGCGAGTACGTGACACAGCTGGTGGTCGGGGTCGGCGGACGTGCGGGGGTTTCCGTGGCGGAGGTCTGCGCCCTGGTCGAGGAGACGCTGCGGGGGGCCGGGCTGGCCTCGGGGGCGGTGACGGCGCTGGCCACGGTGGACTCGAAGGCGGCGGAGGCGGGGCTGACGGGTGCGGCGAAACGTTTCGGCGTACCGCTCATCGGCTACCCGGCCGCGCAGCTGGCCGCGATCACCGTGCCGCATCCGTCGGAGGCCGCGCGCTCCGCCACCGGGACCCCGTCGGTGGCGGAGGCCGCGGCCCTCGCGGGCGGCGGTGAACTCCTCGTGCCCAAGCGCCGGTCGGTGGCCGCGACCTGCGCGGTGGCCACGGCGCGGACCCACGACCTGCGCCACCACGGCGACGCCGAGGTCATCGACGCGGGCTCCGGCCTGGTGGACCTCGCGGTCAACGTACGGGCCGACACGCCCCCGGAGTGGCTCAAGCAGCGGATCGCGGCCTCCCTCGGGGAGCTCGCCGCCTACCCCGACGGCCGGGCCGCGCGCGCGGCAGTGGCGGACCGGCACGGGCTGCCGGTCGAGCGGGTGCTGCTGACGGCCGGGGCCGCGGAGGCGTTCGTACTGATCGCGCGGGCGCTGGACGCCGAGCGCCCGGTCGTGGTGCATCCGCAGTTCACCGAGCCGGAGGCGGCGCTGCGGGACGCGGGCCACCGGGTGGAGCGGGTGGTGCTGGGCGCGGCGGACGGGTTCCGGCTGGACCCGGCGGCGGTGCCCGAGGACGCGGACCTGGTCGTGGTCGGCAACCCGACCAACCCGACGTCGGTCCTGCACCCGGCGGCTTCGCTGGCCGCGCTGGCCCGGCCGGGCCGGATCCTGGTCGTGGACGAGGCGTTCATGGACGCGGTCCCGGGCGAACGGGAGGCGCTGGCCGGCCGGACGGACCTGCCGGGGCTGGTGGTGCTGCGGAGCCTGACGAAGACGTGGGGGCTGGCGGGGCTGCGGATCGGCTACGTACTGGCCGAGCCGGAGGTGATCGCGAAGCTGGGCGCGGCGCAGCCGCTGTGGCCGGTGTCGACGCCCGCGCTGGTGGCGGCCGAGGCCTGCGTGGCTCCGGCGGCGCTGGCCGAGGCGGAGGAGGCCGCGCGGCGGATCGCGGTGGACCGGGCCCATCTGCTGGCCGGGCTCGCGGAGTTCGACGAGGTCACGGTGGTGGAGGCGGCGCAGGGGCCGTTCGTCCTGATCCGGGTCGCGGGCGGCGCGGAGGTCCGCACCCGGCTGCGCGCACTGGGCTTCGCCGTACGCCGCGGGGACACCTTCCCGGGGCTTGACGGATCCTGGCTCCGCCTGGCCGTCCGAGACCGCGCAACGACGGGCCGCCTGCTCCAGGCCATGGACCACGCGCTGGCGCTGTCCGCGCGCTGAGCGGCAACCGGCCGCGACGGGTCAGCCGCTCCGGGAGCGGGACCACGCCCTGGCGCCGGCCGCGCGCCGAACGGGCATCCGGCCACGACGGGTAGGCCGCTCCCGGGGCGGGACCACGCCCTCGCGCCGGCCGCGCACTGAACGGCAACCGCCGCGACGGGTAGGCCGCTCCCTGAGCGGACCGCGCCCTGGCGGGGCCCGCGCGCCGAGCGGCTATCCGGCCACGATGGACTGGCCGCTCCCTGAGCCGGACCACACCCTCGCGCCGGCCGCGCACTGAGCAGGCCACCGGCCACGACTGACCTACCCACCCCCGGAGCATGTGACCACACCCTCGCGCCAGCCGCGCGCTGATCGGGCAACCGGCCGCGACAGACCCGCCGCCCCGGCGCGGGACCACGCCCTCACGGCGGCCGCGCACTTGAGCGGGCAACCGGCCGCGACGGGGGCGAAGTGGCGGCCGGGCCGGGTGGGTGGTGTGGGTGGGGCGGTGGAAAGGCGCATGTCGGCCTGCGCGCCTACGATGGCGCCTTGGGGGCGGGTGCACGAGCGTCCCCGTACAGGGGGTAGTGATGAAGGCTTCCGCGCGCATCGGCGTGGCCGTGGCCGGGTTGGCCGTCGTGGGTGGTGGGGTCCTCGTCGGGCCCCGGCTCCTGGACGACGGTGGCAGCGCGGCGCCGGAGCAGCGGCTCGGGGGGCGGCCCGACCCGGCGACCAGCGAGGCCGCGTCCCCCGCTCCCGCCCGGCCAGGGCAGGGGCCGTTCACGCTGGTGGCGACCGGCGACATCATCCCGTACCCGTCGATAGTCCAGCGGTCGGCGGACGACGCCGACAAGGCCGGCGAGTACGACTTCCGCAAGATACTCGCCGGGGTCAAACCCCTGGTCTCCGCCGCCGACCTGGCGGTGTGCCACCACGAGATACCGTACGGGCGCCCCGGCGGCCCCTACACCGGCTACCCGCTGTTCAAGGCCCCGCACCAGCTGGCCGACGCCCTGAAGGACGCCGGGTACGACAGTTGCTCCACCGCCTCGAACCACACCCTGGACGACGGCTACGAAGGCCTCGCGCGCACCCTCGAGCACCTCGACCGGGTCGGCATCGCGCACGTCGGCTCCGCCCGCGGTCCGGAGGAGGCGAAGGCCCCGGCCCTGATGTCGGCCGGCGGCGCGAAGGTCGCCCAGTTGGACTACACGTACGGCACGAACGGCATCCCCCTCCCCGAGGGCAAGCCGTGGGCCGTGAACCTGATCGACAAGGACCGGATCCTGGCCGACGCCCGCGCGGCCCGGGCCGGCGGCGCGAACGTGGTGGTGCTCAGCGTCCACTGGGGCACCGAGTGGCAGACCGCGCCCGACGAGCAGCAGCGCGAGCTGGCGCAGGCGCTGACCGCCTCCCGCGGGCCCGACGGGCTCCCCGACATCGACCTGGTCCTCGGGACCCACAACCACGTGCCGCAGCCCTACGAGAAGATCAACGGCACCTGGGTGGTCTTCGGCATGGGCGACCAGGTCGCCAGCTTCGTGCCGGCCGACAAGCTGCGCGGCAACCAGTCGTCGGTCCCGCGGTTCACCTTCGCCCCGGCGGCGGCCCACGCGGGCCGCTGGGAGGTGGTGAAGGCCGAGTTCCTCACCCAGTACTCGGACATGGGCCCGCCGTTCCGCGTCGTCTGCGCCTCCTGCGCGGCCTCCGACAGCTCGCTGCCCGCGGCCAAGCGGAGCGAGTACGCCCGGATCGACGAGCAGGTCGCCGAGGCCGTGCTGTCCCGCGGCGCGGCCGGCCAGGGCCTGGAGCACGCCACCCGCTGAGGACGCCGCCCGCTGAGCACGCCACCCGCTGAGCACTCCCCTCCGGGTGCTCCGCGGGCGGCGCGCCCGGCGGACGGCAGCGCGCTACGAGGTCCGGCCGCGGCGGGTCACGACGAGCGCGCCCCCGCCGATCCCGAGCAGGACCAGCGCGCCGCCCGCGACGTACGGGGTCAGCGAACCGCCGCCGGTCTCGGCCAGGTTGGCGTCGGTGGTGACGGCCGCCCCGGTCCCGGAGCCGGCGCCCGTCGCGGTCTGCGGCTTGACGTCGGGCTTGGTCTCGGGCTTGGCGTCGGGCTTGGCGGACGGGGCGGGGGCCGCCGGGGACACGCAGTGGGCCTCGGCGAGCACGATCTCGCCCTCCACCTCGGCCACGTTCAGCTTCAGCGGGTTCACCGACACCTTCAGGCGCAGCGCCGTCGCGGCGGCCGTCGTGGAGGTGGTCTTGGTGGCGGACAGCTCCAGGCTGACCAGGCCCACGCCCGGCACCTCGACCTTGGTGGGGCCGCCCGCCGACAGGGTGGTCTTCTTGCCGAGCGCGGTGACCGTCCCGAGGACGTTCGAGGTGGCCACCGGCTGCTTGCCCGCCTCGCAGACGGCCTTGGAGGTGACCTTCTCCACCTCGATCAGCGAGAGCGCCGGCAGGCCCGGCACGTGCACCCGGGCCTTGGCCAGGTTGACCTCCGCCTCGGCCCGGTTCTTGTCGGCCGTCGCCTTCGAGGTGGCCACGTCGGCGCGGAGCACGCTGACCGGCCGGCCGCCCTCGACTCCGTCCAGGGTGACCGTCAGCGCCGTCTTCTCGGCCGTCGCCGGGGCGCTGACCTCGTTGAGGGTCGTCTTCAGCGGGACGTGCACGGTCTTGTTGAGCAGGCCCACGTCCAGTCCGGTGCGCAGGACGACGGCGCCGGCCTTGCCCTCGCCCCCGGCTCCGCCGCCTCCCGTGGCGGACGCGGGCGGGGCGGTGAGCAGGGCTACCGCTCCCGTGGCGAGCAGGACGGCCGCGGGCATGCGGAAGGTGTTGCTGTTCAAGGTGGTGGAACCCCCAGGGAGATGGGTGCCGTCGCGCCGCCATGGGGGACATCGCGCGCCGACGGCCTCGTCCCCGGAATCTTTACGCACTGTGAGTGAACGGGCAGCGACCTGACGTGAGTTCACCCCAAAGGGTGGTTTCCACGCATACATTCGAATTTCCACGCATCAGGAGGAACGCGAGTTCCCTCCTGTCGCAGGCGGGCGGCGGGCGCGAGCACGTACAACGACCGCCCGGCCGCAGACGTCACGCGCCGTCAACACCCAGCCGTCAACACCCATCCGTCAACACCGAGCCGTCAACAGCCCGCCGGCCTCCCCCTCAGGCCCGGACCGCGCCGTTCACCACGACCCGCAGCGGCTGCGCGAGCGCCCGTACGTCGGCCCGCGGATCGGCGGCGTAGACCACGAGGTCCGCGGGCGCCCCCTCGGTGAGCCCCGGCCGGCCGAGCCACTCGCGTGCCGCCCAGGCCGTCGCCGACAGCGCGTCCAGCGCCGGGATCCCGGCCTTCACCAGCTCCCCGACCTCCGCCGCGACGAGGCCGTGCGGCAGGGAGCCGCCCGCGTCGGTGCCCACGTACACCTGGATGCCCGCGTCCCAGGCGGCGCGGACGGTGTCGTACCGCCGCTCGTGGAGCCTTCGCATGTGCGCCGACCAGCGCGGGAACTTCGCCTCGCCGCCCGCCGCCATCTTCGGGAAGGTGGCGATGTTCACGAGGGTCGGCACGATCGCGACCCCGCGCTCCGCGAACAGCGGGATGGTGTCCTCGGTGAGGCCGGTGGCGTGCTCGACGCAGTCGATGCCCGCCTCGACCAGATCGCGCAGCGAGTCCTCCGCGAAGCAGTGCGCGGTGACCCGGGCGCCCAGCCGGTGCGCCTCGGCGATGGCCGCCTCCACCTCGGCGCGCGGCCAGCAGGCCGCCAGGTCCCCGGCCTCGCGGTCGATCCAGTCGCCGACGAGCTTGACCCAGCCGTCACCGCGCAGCGCTTCGCGGCCGACGTAGGCGACGAGGTCGGCGGGCTCGATCTCGTGGGCGTAGTTGCGGATGTAGCGGCGGGTGCGCGCGATGTGCCGGCCCGCCCGGATGATCTTCGGCAGGTCCTCGCGGTCGTCGATCCAGCGGGTGTCGGACGGGGAACCGGCATCGCGGATGAGGAGGGTCCCGGCGTCGCGGTCGGTCAGCGCCTGGCGTTCGGCGGTCTCGGCGTCGACCGGGCCGTGGGCGTCCAGACCGACGTGGCAGTGCGCGTCGACCAGCCCCGGCAGGGCCCAGCCGGACACCGTGGTGATCTCCCGGGCGCCGCGCGGGCGCTCGTAGGAGATCCGGCCCCCGACCACCCAGAGCTCGTCGCGGACCTCGTGGGGCCCGACCAGCACCCGTCCCTTCACGTGCAGCACGCCGCCCGTGGCGGTCACATCGCTCATGTCGGCACTGTACGTGCGTGCTGGATACGCTCTGCGGGTAACCCCGGACGAAGAGAGCACCACCGTGACCCACCCCGTGACCCACCCCCTGCTGGACCTTCCGCCGCTCACCGCCGAGCGTTTCGCGTCGATCGAGAGGGGCGTCGCGGACCTCCTCGCCACCCGGCAGGACGTGGTGATCACCCAGGGCGAGGCGCTGCTGCCGCTGGAGGGGTGCATCCGGTCGGGCGCGCGGCCCGGGTCGACGGCGCTCAACGTGGTCACCGGGCCGTACGGGACCACCTTCGGCAACTGGCTGCGCGACTGCGGTGCGACGGTGGTGGACCTGGAGGTCCCCTTCGACACCGCGGTGACGGCCGGCCAGGTGGCGCGGGCACTGGCCGGGAACCCGGAAATCGACTTCGTCTCGCTGGTCCACGCGGAGGCGGCGACCGGCAACACGAACCCGGTCGCGGAGATCGGCGAGGCCGTACGGGCGCACGGGGCGCTGTTCATGCTGGACGCGGTGGCTTCGGTGGGCGCGGAGCCGCTGCTGCCGGACGCGTGGGGCGTGGACCTGTGCGTGATCGGGGCGCAGAAGGCGATGGGCGGTCCGGCGGGCGTGTCCGCGGTGTCCGTGTCGGAGCGGGCGTGGGCCCGGTTCGCGGAGAACGAGGCGGCCCCGCGCCGCTCCTACCTGTCGCTGCTGGACTGGAAGGAGCGCTGGATCGACGCGGGGCGCAAGGCCCTGCCGCACGCTCCGGCGCAGCTGGAGATGCTGGCGCTGGAGGCCTGTCTCGACCGCATCGCGCAGGAGGGGCTGTCCTCGGTGACGGCCCGCCACACGGCCGCGGCGGCCGCGACCCGCGCGGGCGCGGCCGAGCTCGGGGTGGCCCCGTACGTGGGCCGGGTGGCTGAGGCGGCGCCGGTGGCCACCACCCTGCGGGTCGCGGACGCCTCGCTGGTGGTGGCCAAGGCGCTGGCCGCGGACCCGGCGGCCCCGCTCGCCGCGGGCGGCGGGGCGCTGGCCCGGGAGATGGTCCGGGTCAACCACTTCGGGACCGCGGCCTCGCTGCCCGTCGTCCAGGGCGCGCTGGCGTCCCTCGCGACCGCCCTGGGCGCCGAGCCGGCGGCGGCGGTCGCCGCGGCGGGGGCGGCCTGGGCGTCGAGCCTCGGCTGACCCTGGCCGACGGACCGGGCCGACCGACTGGGCCCGGCTGACCCGGCCCGGCTGACCGGGCCGGGCGCCGCGGGTTCAGGGGCGCCGCGGGGTCAGGACAGGACGTCCAGCAGCCGGTCGACGTCCGCCTCGGTGTTGTAGAGGTGGAACGAGGCGCGCAGGGCGCCCGCGCGGGCGGCGGTGGCGAGGCCGGCCGCCTGAAGGGCCTCCTGCCGGCCGGCGAGGCCGGGCACCGAGACGATGGCGGCCCCGCCGGGCACGGGCTCGTGGCCGAGGCCGGCGAGTCCGGCCCGGTAGCGGTCGGCCAGGGCCGTGTTGTGGGCGTGGACGGATCCGACGCCGATCCGCTCCAGCAGGTCCAGCGAGGCCTCGGCCGCGTGGTAGGCGAGGAAGGCGGGGGACTCGTCGAACCGCCGTGCTCCGTGGGCCAGTTCCGGCATGGGGCCGTAGGTGGCGTCCCACATGGCCTCGGCCGCCACCCAGCCGGCGTGCAGCGGGGTCAGGGTGTGCTGGGCCTCGCGCGACACGGTCAGGTACGAGGCCCCGCGGGCGCCGAGCAGCCACTTGTAGCCGGCCGTGACCGTGTACTCGTACGGCGAGGCGTCGAAGGGGAGCCACCCCACCGCCTGGGTCGCGTCCACCAGCATGCGGGCACCGTGCGCGGTGGTGGCGGCGCGGACCGCGGCCAGGTCGGCCGTCCGCCCGTCGGCGGACTGTACGGCGCTCAGCGCGGCCAGCACGGTGCCCGGGCCGACGGCCTCGGCGAGGGATTCCAGCGGTGCGAAGCGCACCTTGAGGTCGCCGCGCACCACGAAGGGGTTGATGACGGACGCGAACTCGCCCTCCGGGCAGAGCACTTCGGCCCCGGCTGGGAGGGAGGCGGCGACCAGTCCGACGTGGGTGGCCACGGCCGAGCCGATGGCCACCCGCTCGACGTCGACCCCGACCAGCCGGGCGAAGGCGGCCCGGACCCGGTTCACGCGGTCGAAGTCGCCGAACCCCGAGGGGGTCCCGGCGCCCGCCGCGTCGGCCAGATCGCGTACGGCGGCGACGGCGGAACGCGGGAGGATCCCGCAGGTGGCGGTGTTGAGGTAGACGGTGGAATGGGCGAACTCCGCCCGGACCGCTTCGGCGATGGGAAGATCCATGGGTCCACTCTGCGCCGCGAGCGACCCAAAGTCCATTGCCTAGATTTACACGCCACCCTCAAGGAATGCTTATACCTGTGGGACGGCGCACGCCCCGTCGGGCTCGCACGCCTCGGCGCCCGCCGCCGGCTCCTCGACCTCGCGTCCCGCCCACGCCTGCTCCAGGGCGCGGGTGAACACCTCGGCCGACTGGCCGCCCGAGATCCCGTAGCGGCGGTCGAGCACGAAGAAGGGCACGGCGTTCGCGCCGAGCTCGGCGGCCTCGCGCTCGTCGGCGCGGACCTCGGCGGCGTAGGCGGTGTCGTCGGCGAGGACGGCGCGCGCCTCGGCCTCGTCCAGCCCGGCCTCCACGGCGAGGGCGACCAGCACCTCGGGGTCGAAGACGGACCGCTCCTCGCCGAAGTTGGCCCGGAAGGCGAGGTCCAGCAGCTCCTCCTGGCGGCCGCGGTCGGCGGCCAGGTGCAGCAGGCGGTGGATGTCGAAGGTGTTCCCGTGGTCGCGCCCGTCGGTCCGGTACACCAGGCCTTCGGCGCGGGCACTGGCCGCGACGTGCTCCTCCATCGCGCGCGCCTCGTCGAGGGTGCGGCCGTACTTCTTGGCCAGCATCTCCAGGACGGGCGCGGTGACGCCCTTGGCGCCGTTCGGGTCGAGCTCGAAGGACCGGAAGACGACCTCCACCTCGTCCCGGTGCGTGAACCCGGCCAGCCCCTCGGCGAAACGGGCCTTGCCGATGTAGCACCACGGGCAGGCGATGTCGCTCCAGATCTCGACGCGCATGTTCCTTCTTCTCTCCGGCTCGGCGAACAGACAGTCCAAACAGTTCCCCCTTCAACCACCCGGGAGGCCGTCTCATTCCCCGGACACCGTGAGCCAGAGGGTGAGGTGGGAGCCGGAGTGGGCGGGGCCGGGGTCCGGGAGCCAGCCGTGGGTGGCGTAGAAGGCCTGGGCGCGGAGGTTGTGTGCGTAGACCTCGAGGCGGACGCGCTCGATTCCGGCGCGGCGCCAGGCGTCGAGGCAGGCCGCGTGGAGGGCGGCGCCGGTGCCTCGGCGCCAGTGGACCGGGTCGACGTGGAGCTGGGTGAGGGTGGTTTCGCCGTCCGCGGTGCGGAAGGCGGCGACACCGGTGACCTGGCCGTCCTGCTCCGCGCAGAGCACCCCGCCCTCGGCGGCGGGGCGCGCGACAGCCCGGGACCAGGCCGCGCGGGCATGGGCGCGGTGGAGTTCGCCGGTGTAGGTCTCCTCGGGGACCCGCCCCCGGTAGTAGGTGGCCCGGGCCCTGGTGTGGAGGGCGGTTATCGCGTCGAGGTCTGCGGGTCGCGCGGTCCTGATCACGGGAAGGGAAACGCGCCGGGAACCGTGTCGGTTCCCGGCGCGTCCGCCGCCGTGCGTCGCGCACGTCCGGCGACTCGCGCGGCTACTTCTTGAGCCACGCCTCCATCATCTTCTGGGCGACGGGGGCGGCCAGCTTGCCGCCTCCGATCTCGGACCGGTCGGTGTCGGAGTTCTCGACCACGACGGCCACGGCGATCTGCTTGCCGTTCATCTTCCCGTACGAGGTGAACCAGGCCAGCGGGGAAAGGCTGTTGTTGACACCGCGCTGGGCGGTACCGGTCTTGCCGCCCACCTCGGCGCCGTCCACCTTGGCCTCGCGGCCGCCGCCTTCGGAGACGACCGTCTTCATGGCGTCGCGGAGCATCGAGGCGGTCTTCTCCTTCATGACCTGCTGGGACTTGGGGTCCTTGAAGCTCTCCAGCACGTTGCCGTTGGCGTCGGTGACCTCGGAGACCATGTGCGGGGCGACGAGCTTGCCGCCGTTCTCGATCGCGGCCGTCACCATCGCCATCTGCAGCGGGGTGGCCTGTACGTCGAACTGGCCGATGCCCGTCTGCGCGACCTGGTCGACCGACATCTTCTTCGAGGGGTACTTGCTGGGCGGGTTGGTGCGGACCGGGGTGTCGATCTGCGCGTTGAAGCCGAGCTTCTCGGCCATCGCGAGCATCTTGTCCTGGCCCAGCTTGTGCGCCAGTTCCGCGAAGACGTTGTTGCAGGAGAGCCGCAGGGCGACACGCGGAGAAACGTTGTTGCAGGCGGTCGGCGGCTTCGCCTCGCTGGGAAGGTCGGTGCGGGTGCCGGGGATCGTGTACGGGTTGGGGATGCCGGTCGGCTGGTCGATGTCGGTGACCAGCCCGTTCTCGATCGCCGCGGCGAGGGTGACCAGCTTGAAGGTGGAACCGGGGGCCTGCGGCTTGCGCAGGGCCACGTTCTCCATCGCCTTGCCCTTGTCGGCGTTGAGTTCGTTCCAGGCCGCTTCGGCCGCCTTGTCCGCACCCGCGATCCGGTTCGGGTCGTAGGAGGGGTTGTTGACGACGCCCAGGATCCGGCCCGTCGCGGGGTCCATGGCCACGGCGGCGCCCTGCTTGCCGTCGAGCGCGTCGTACCCGGCCTTCTGCACGTCCGGGTCGATGGTGGTCAGGACGTTGCCCGGGGCGGCCCGCTTGTTGGTGAGCATGTCCATGATGGTCTTCAGCCGGTTGTCGGAACCGTTGAGGACGTTCTTGTAGACACCCTCCAGCATGCTCCCGCCGTAGGCCTGGGAGCTGTAGCCGGTGATCGGCGCGTAGAGCGGGCCGTTGGTGTAGGTCCGCTTGTACCCGAAGTCCTTGCCGCCCGTCTTCGTCGAGCCCGTGATCGCCTCCCCGCCCACGATGATGTTGCCCAACGGGTTCTCGTACTGCCCGATGAGGTTGCGCCGGTTGTGCTTGTCGTCTGCGAGGGCCTGGCCTTGGTATGCCTGCACCCAGGTGACGCGGACCAGCAGGGCCAGCACCAGGAGCAGACAGAAGACCGACGCACGCCTGATCGTCTTGTTCATCCCCCAGAAGGACGTATCAACGGCCCCAGCCGTTCCGCTCTGCCCCGATTGTGGCGGGGTTCTCAGCTTTTCTTCATGAAGCCTCCCTCGTACGCGGCGATGACGGCCTGGGTCCGGTCGCGGGCTCCGGTCTTGGCGAGGACCGAGGCGACATGGGTCTTGACCGTCTGCGGTCCGACGCCCAGGCGCTCGCTCATCTCGTGGTTCGACAGCCCGGAGGCCATCAGCCGCAGTACGCCGGCCTCCCGGTCGGTGAGCCGGGCCACCCAGGGGGCGTCGGGCGCGGCGGCCGTGTGCGCGGCGGCGAGGGAGCGGACGGCGGCCGGGTAGAGCAGCGAGTCCCCGCGGGCGACCAGGCGCACGGCGCCGATCAGCTCGTCGGGGTCGGCCCGTTTGAGGAGGAACCCGGCGGCTCCCGCGCGCAGCGCCCCGTAGACATAGGCGTCGTTCTCGAAGGTGGTGACGACCACGATCCGCGGCGGCTCGGCCATGGTCGCGAGGATCTGCTCGGTGGCCCGGATCCCGTCGATCTCGGGCATCCGGACGTCCATCAGCACCACGTCCGGGGCCAGTGAGCGGACCAGCGGGACGGCCTGCGCCCCGGTGGCCGCCTCGCCGACGACCTCCAGGTCCCCCTCGGCCTCGAGGATGACCCGCAGGGCGGTACGCACCATCCGTTCGTCGTCGCAGATCACGATGCGCAACGGGGGCCGCCCGGCCGTGCCGTGCGGGTGCGGGCTCGGCGTGGCGGACGGGTGCGGCGCCGCGGGCGGGTGCGGGCTCGGCGTGGCGGACGGGTGCGGCGCCGCGGGCGGGTGCGGGTGCGGGTGCGGGCTCGGTGTGGTCATCGGGTGTCCTCCGCGAGGGGCAGGACGGCCCGCAGCCGCCACCGGCCCTCGTGCGGACCGGCCTGGACGCGGCCGCCGAGCAGGGCGGCCCGTTCGGCGGCGCCGCACAGACCGCGGCCTCCGGTGGTGCGGTGCCCCTCGGCCTGGGGCGGGGTGGGTGGTGGGGCGGGTGGATTGGTCATGGTGATCTCCAGTTCACGGTGTCCGGTCCCGGCCGCGTCCTGTACGCGGATCCGCAGTTCCACGGGTCCCGCGCCGTGGCGCAGCGCGTTGCTGAGCCCCTCCTGCACGATCCGGTACGCCTCGCGGGAGGCGATCGCCGGGAGCCCCGACCAGTCCCGGGCCGGTCCGGGGTCCTGGTCGGCGGTGACGGTGGTGCCCGAGGCCCGGGTGCGGGCCAGCAGGCCGTCGAGGTCGGCGGCCAGGGTCGGCGCGGGCGCGGCGTCCTGCCCGGCCGGGTCGCCGTCCCGCAGCAGGCCCAGGACGGCGTCGAGCTCGCCCACCGTCCGCCGGGTGGTGTCCTCGATGGCGGCCAGCGCCTCCCGGACGAACCCGGGGTCGCTGTCGAGCACCCGCCGGGCGGCGACCGCCTGGAGGGTGACGGCGCTCAGCGCGTGCCCGACCGCGTCGTGCAGCTCCCGGGCCAGCCGGTTGCGCACCGCGAGGTCGGCGGCCCGCTCCTCGGCGGCGGCCAGCCGGTCCGCCGCCGCCGGCCCGAGCAGTACGGGCGCCAGCCGGGCCAGCAGCGCCCCGGCTCCGGCGGCGCACAGCGCGAGCCCGCCGAGCAGGCCGGTCCCGAGCAGCGGGGCCACGTACGGGCCGGCTCCGGTACTGAACCAGCCCAGCCCGAGCCCGGACTCCCGCAGCCCGCTCGCGAACGGCAGCACGATCAGCACCACCGCCATGGGCGGGACGGCGAGGGTCATCCCGCTGACCAGCGCGCCGACCCCCAGATGCAGGGTCCACCAGGCCGAGGTCCGGCCCCGCGCGGCCCACGACCGCGCCGGGCCCTCGGCGAGCCGCTCCCCCGGTACCGCGCACATGGCCCGGACGGCGGCCACGGACAGCGGCCGGACCAGCCCGTACACGGCGGTCACCGCGGCCAGGGGCAGGGCTGCCGCGTAGGCGGTGAGGGCGAGCGGGAGGGAGCTGAGGGCGTTGACCCCGCCGGCCGCCACGCCGACCCCCACTTGGGCGAGGAGGAAGTACGGCATCAGCAGGGCCCCGCCGAGTATCTGGTGGATCCAGCGCAGCCTGGCCCGGGCCCCGAACAGCCGGTTCACGTGATGCGGCGGGCCGTGAGGAACCGTATGAGCACGGTGGCCGAGAGCAGTCCGGTGATCATCTGCCCAGCGTAGGCCACCAGGACTGCTCCGCCAGGCCCTTCGCCCCCGTCCAACTGCGGCCCCAGCGAGGCGACCAGCATCCACGTCCCCCAGCTCAGCGCCGCACCCGAGCCGGTCCAGGCGGCACCGAGAGCCCATCGCGACCACCTCGCCGTGAGCCGCCCGCCGCGGGCCAGCAGGACGGCCCCCGCTCCCGCGGCCAGCGCGCAGATCGCGTGGGCGGCCGGCGCCATGCCCGCCTCCGCGGTGTACGAGGCCGCCTGCTCGGCGCTCAGCCAGGCCGTGCCGCCGAAGGCCCGGTACGCGTACACCGCCGCGACCGCCAGGCCTGCCGCCGCCGAGGCTGCCGCCGCCACCCCCGTGGACGACGGCAGCCTCCCCCGGACCCCGTCCGGGGAGACCCGCAGGCCCGGCCCGCCCGGCCGCCGACGGCCCCAGCGCTGCCGCGCATAGGGCACGAACAGACCGGCCAGGGCGAGTCCTTGGACCGTGAACCCGGTGTAGACGACGTTGAAGACCCAGGGGTCCAGGAAGGGCTCCGGCGCGCCCGCCGCGGCCGGCTCGGCCCCGAATCCGAGCAGCCGTATGAGCAGTTGGCCCGGGAAGCCGAGGAGGATCGGGGTCAGCAGCCCCGTCGCGAAGAAGACCGGGACGGTCAGCAGCCAGGACGGCACCCGTATGCCCCAGGGTCGGGTGAGCACCAGCACGAGCAGGATCACGCAGGCGTCCATGGCCAGGGTGACGGCATTGGCCACGGTGAAGAACAGCCCGGGCTCGCTCAGCACACTGCCGGCCGGTATGCCGACCTGGCTCCCGGCCAGCCAGGCGCCCTTGAGCGCCAGATAGGGCACGGTGGCGGCCAGCGCCACCACGCGCAGGATCCGCCGCCCGGTCCCCAGGCCGGGGGCCGACGGCTGCGTCGCGTACGTCTCGTACGTCTCGTGAACGGCTCGTGTGGTCATGACCCAACGGTCCCGCCCGCGCCGCCCCGCCACCTCCCCCTCACAGGGGAACCGCCTCCCCCGGCCGGGGGAGGAACCGCCCCCTCCGCCGCCCGCCGGGTAGTCCGAGCCGAGGAACCGGCCCACCGGCCTGGCGCCGCCCGCGAGGCCCCTCCAGCCCGCCGGCCCCCTACACGCCGGCCACCGCCCCACCGCCCCGCTCCCCCGGTCACATCCGCCGCGTCACCACCGACAGCCGGTCCCGCGCCTCGAACAGCGCCGCCTTGATGACCTGCTCGTGCTCCGTCGTCAGCCGCGCCACCGGCACCGAGCAGCTCACCGCGTCCCGCGCGGGCGTCCGGTACGGCACCGCCACCCCGAAGCAGCGCAGCCCCAGCGTGTTCTCCTCCCGGTCCACCGCGTAGCCCTGCTCCCGCACCAGCGCCAGTTCCTCGATGAGCCGTTCCCGGTCGGTGACGGTGTGCTCGGTGACCGCCTCCAGCCGCCGCGGCAGCAGGCCCCGCACCTCCTCGTCCGTGTGCGTGGCGAGCAGCGCCTTGCCCAGCGCCGTGGAGTGCACCGGCAGCCGCCGCCCCACCCGGGTGAAGGGCCTCAGGTAGTGCCGGGAGGGGCGGGTCGCGAGGTACACCACGCTCGTCCCGTCCATCCGGGCCAGGTGGATGGTCTCCGTCGTGTCGTCGGAGAGCCGGTCCAGGGTGGGCCGGGCCGCCGCGACCACCTCGTCGCCGTCGATGTACGAGCTGCCGACCAGCAGCGCCCGGACGCCGATGCCGTAGCGGGTGCCCGTCGCGTCCGTCTCCACCCACCCCAGGTTCACCAGCGTGCGCAGCAGCATGTACAGGCTGGACTTGGGCAGCGAGAGGTCGTTCTGGATGTCGGCGAGGCTGTGCAGGCCCGGCCGCGCCGCGAAGTGCTCCAGCAACAGGACCGTCCGCACCGCCGATTTGACCGGTGACGCCGGGACCGTGCTTCCCGATTCGGTCGTCGTCATGCGCCTGCTTCCCCTCTGGCCGCCTCTTGTCACGCCGAGGACGCGGAAATAGAGTCCCCGGCAGATGTGATCATTCATCCACCGGAACGGCGTTCAGAATACTGAACGATCCAGGAGGCAGTGGGCCATGACAACGACACCAGTCTGGAGTGTGGACCCCCGCACCGGGAAGCAGCGCGAACAGGTTGCGGTCGAGGCCACACCCCGGGAGGTGGACGAAGCCGTACGGAACGCCCACGCCGCCCGGGGCGCGCTCGCCGACACCGCCGCCCGCGCCGCCTTCCTGCGCGCCGCCGCCGACCTCCTCGACGAAGCCGCCGCGCACGTCGTCGAGGCGGCCGACGCCGAGACCGCGCTGGGCCCAGGCCGGCTCACGGGCGAGCTGGCCCGCACCACCGGCCAGCTGCGCGCCTTCGCCGACGCCGTGGAAGACGGCTCGCACCTCGACATCCGGATCGACCGCGCCGACCCCTCCCTCAGCCCGCCGCGCCCCGAACTGCGCCGCTACAAGGTGCCGCTGGGCGTGGTCGCGGTCTACGCCGCCTCCAACTTCCCGCTCGCCTTCTCCGTCCCCGGCGGGGACACCGCGAGCGCGCTCGCCGCCGGCTGTCCGGTGGTCGTCAAGGCGCACCCCGACCACCCCGCCACCTCAGAGCTGTGCGCCTCGCTGCTGCGCCGGGCGGCCGTCGCCTCGGGGCTCCCGGCCGAGGTCGTCTCCGTGGTGCACGGGTTCGACGCCGGCCTGACGCTGATCCGCCACCCGCTGGTGTCCGCCGCCGGATTCACCGGTTCCATCCGGGGCGGGCGGGCCTTGTTCGACGCGGCCGCCGCCCGGCCCGTGCCCATCCCCTTCCACGGCGAACTGGGCTCGCTCAACCCCGTCGTGGTCACCCCGGCCGCGGCCGCCGAACGCGCCGAGGAGATCGGCACCGGCCTCGCGGGCTCGGTCACCCTCGGCGTGGGCCAGTTCTGTGTGAAGCCCGGCCTCGTCCTGGTCCCCGGGGGCGCGGCGGGCGACCGCGTCACCGGCGCGCTCACCAAGGCGCTCGGGGAGACCGAGCCGGGGGTGCTGCTCGACCACCGGATGCGGGAGAACTTCGTCGCCGGGGTGCGCGAGCGGGCCGCGCTGCCGGGTGTCGAGGCACCCGTCACGCCGGGTTCGGGCGGCGCGCACACCGTCGGCGCCGGCTACCTGACCATGCCGGCCGCCCGCCTCCTCGACAGCGCCTCGGGCGGGGAGTACGAGGTGCTGCTGGAGGAGTGCTTCGGTCCCGTCACCGTCGTCGTGCGGTACGCCGACCAGGGCGAGGCGAGCGCGGTGCTCGGCCGCCTGGGCGGCAACCTGAGCGCGACCCTCCAGTTGTCGGCCGCCGAGACCGAGGGCGCGCCTGGCCCGGCCACCGAGCTGATCGGGCAGGTCACGGGGCTGGCGGGCCGGATCGTCGTCAACGGCTGGCCGACCGGGGTGGCGGTGGCCCCTGCCCAGCACCACGGCGGCCCGTACCCGGCGGCGACCTCGCACTCCACCTCGGTCGGCGGGACGGCCATCGAGCGCTGGCTGCGCCCGGTGGCCTACCAGTCGGTCCCGGACGCGCTGCTTCCGCCCGAGCTGCGCGAGGCCAACCCGCTCGGCCTGCCGCGCCGCGTGACGGGCCCCGCCGCGAGCTGACGGGCCTGCCGGGGCTCGCCGCGCCCGCCCCGGCAGGCCCCGCCCGGCCCCACCCCGACCGGCCTCACCCCGGCAGGCCCCGCCCCGGCCTGCCGGAACGCCGATATTCCGTTGCCTGCCCCGCACCGGCCGGGGCAGGCTGCCGCCCATGCCGAAGCCGCAGGGATTCTCGTACGAACGCCACCGCGACGATTCCGTCGTCATCACCCACCAGGGCCGCACCGCCGCCACCCTGCGCGGGAGCCGCGCGGAGAAGTTCGTGACCGAGGTGGAGTCCGGCGACGCCCAGCTGGTGATGGCCCGCTGGACCGGCGCGTACAAGTTCGGCAACGAGCGCACGGCGAAGAACCACCCCCGCAACCGGCGCTGAAATCTCCCGCGAGGGTAAGGGAACGGCAAAGCACCTCCGGTCGTTCTCCCGGCATGACCGCTATGACCCCTGGATCCAACCTG
This sequence comes from Streptomyces sp. NPDC058525, assembly GCF_042719495.1. NCBI lineage: Bacteria > Bacillati > Actinomycetota > Actinomycetes > Kitasatosporales > Streptomycetaceae > Streptomyces > Streptomyces sp. NPDC058525. Next base: position 49,422 of record NZ_JBHXNP010000028.1, on the reverse strand, counting down.
CCGCTCAATGCCGTCCGTGTGACGGTGGACGTGGCCGCGCCGGTACGGCTCGACGTATCCGGACTGCTCCTGACGGCGGACGGCAAGGTGCGCTCCGACGCCGACTTCATCTTCTACAACCAGCCCTCCGGGCCCGGTATCAGCTACCGGTCGGGGGGTGGAGCGGCGCCGGACTCGATCACCGTGGACACCTCCGCCCTGCCGCCCGGGATCGAGCGGATCGTGGTCACGGCCAGCCCGGATGCCGCCGGGCAGAGCTTCCAGGGCGTCGAGCCCACCGCCACCGTGCGCAACGCGGACGGCGGAGCGGTGATCGCCAGCTTCACCCCGCCGCAGCTGGCCGCCGAGACGGCGCTGGTCGTCGTCGAGGTCTACCAGCGCGGCGGCGTGTGGAAGGTCCGCGCGGTCGGCCAGGGGTACGCGAACGGCCTCGCCGGCATCGCCACCGACTTCGGCGTCTCCGTGGACGAGGAGCCGGCCGCCGCGCAGGCCGCCCCCGCCCCCGCCGCCACCCCCGTCGCCCCGCCGGCGCCGCCGGCTCCCCCGGCCGCCCCGGTCTCGTACCCGCCCTCCCCCTGGCTCGGCGGTACGACGCCCACGACGCCCGTCGCCCCCGTTCCGCCCGCGCCCCCGGCGCCCCCGGCCCCGCAGGCCGCCGGCAGCGGGAAGATCAACCTCGACAAGGGCCGGGTCAGCCTCCAGAAGAACCAGACCGTCTCCCTGGTCAAGGGCGGCCGCCCGCTGCTCTCCCAGGTCAAGATGGGCCTCGGCTGGGAGCCCGCGTTCCGCGGCCGGGACATCGACCTCGATGCCTCCGTCATCGTGTACGGCCCCCAGCGCAACCACATCGACAGCTGCTACTTCGGCAAGCTGTCGATCCTGAACGGGGCCATCAAGCACTCGGGCGACAACCTGACGGGCGAGGGCGCGGGCGACGACGAGGTGATCGTCGTGGACCTCGGCCGGATCCCCGCCGACGCCACCGGCCTGGTCTTCACGGTCAACTCCTTCTCCGGCCAGAAGTTCACCGAGGTCGCCAAGGCGTACTGCCGCCTGATCGACGCGGCGAGCGGCGAGGAGCTGGTGCGCTTCGACCTCACCACCGCCGAACCGCAGACCGGGGTCATGATGGCCAAGCTCATCAAGCAGTTCAGCGGTGAGTGGGAGATGACGGCCATGGGCGACTTTGTGAAGTCCCGCACAGTGCGCGGCATGGTGAAGCCTGCTTCGCAGGCTCTCTGAGCAGGTGGGCGGGCACAGGAAGCCGTCCGGCGCCACCCGGGGCACCCTTCCGGGTGATGGATGCCACGCGTAATCCGGAGGTGGCTGTCAGTGCCCGCCCGTAGCCTTGGACTCATGCACAAGTCAGTCATTCCCGCGGGGCCCGCCCGCCCGTCCGCCGCAGAGGCGAACGAGGCGATACGGCACCTTGTCGAGACCCGGGTGGACGGCGAGTGGCCCTCGGAGGCGTATGAGTTCCTGCTCACCGAGTGGGCCGCGGCCTCCCAGGCGGAGGTTTCCGCGGCCCCGTAGGCGGCCCCGTAGGCCCGGGCGCGCCGGTCGTCCGCGCGCGCCCCGCGGCCGCGTCAGTGCGCGCGCCGCCACGGCCCGGTGATGGCCAGCAGGATGCCCGGGTCCTGGAGGTTGGCGTACAGCGTGCGCCCGTCCGGGGAGAAGCAGGCACCGGCGAACTCGGAGTACTCCGGCTCCTCGGCCGACCCGATATTCAGCTCGTTGCGTGCCAGCGGGTAGGTGCGGCCCGACTCGGTCGCGCCGAACAGGTGCTGGAGGCCCGAGCCGTCCTCGGCGATGACCAGGCCTCCGTACGGCGACACGGTGATGTTGTCGGGGCCGTCGTAGCCGCCGCCCGTCGACGGGTCCGCGTTGACCCCGATCAGCACCGTCAGCCGGATCGTGCGCCGCTTGGGGTTGTAGAACCACACCTGGCCGTCGTGCGCCGCACCCGGGCTCTCCTCGCGGGCGTACGAGGACACGAAGTACGCGCCGCCGTCGGCCCACCACATGCCCTCAAGCTTGCGCCCCCGCGTCACGACGCCGTCGGCGAACTGCTTGCGCACCGGCACGGTCCGCGCGTCGCGGTCCGGTACGTCCACCCAGTCGACCCCGTAGACCGTGCCGATCTTCGTGGCGCGCGAGAGGTCGTCGACGAACCGGCCCGAGCTGTCGATGCACTTGGCGGCCTGGAGCACGCCCGCGTCGGCCGCGAGCGTACGCAGCCTGCCGCGCCCGTGGTGGAAGCCGCGGGGCGGGGTCCAGCGGTAGAACAGCCCGTTGGGGCCGGAGGCGTCCTCGGTCAGATAGGCGTGGCCCTGCCGCGGGTCGATGACCACGGCCTCGTGGTCGTACCGCCCGAACGCCTTGACGGGCTTCGGGTCGCGGTTGGCGCGGCGGTCGTGGGGATCGACCTCGAAGACGTAGCCGTGGTCCTTGGTCATGCCGTTCTTGCCCGCGAGGTCGGAGTTCTCCTCGCAGGTGAGCCAGGTGTCCCAGGGGGTCGAACCGCCCGCGCAGTTGGTCGACGTACCAGCGATGCCCACCCATTCGGCGACCTCGCCGCCCCGCCGGACCTCGACGACCGTGCACCCGCCGGCCGCGGCCGGGTCGTAGACGAGGCCCTCGGCGAGCGGAACGGGGTGCTCCCACTTGTCCCGGGTGCCCTTGAGCTCGTGGTTGTTGACGAGGAGGGTGACCCCGCGGCGGCCCTCGAAGGCGGCCGTGCCGTCGTGGTTGGACGGGGTGCTCTCGCCCGACTCCAGGGTGGTGACCCCGCTGTGCGTGATCACGCGGTACTTGAACCCGGCGGGGAGGGCGAGGATGCCGGCCGGGTCGGGGACGAGCGGGCCGTAGCCGGGCTCGCAGGGCCGTCCGTGCTCGTCGCGGGCCGTGCTGTCGTCGGCTGCCAGGGCGCCCGGAGCGGTGGCGAGGGCGCCGACCGTCCCGGTGAGCGCGACGCCCGCCCCGGCGATGACGGTACGGGCGGTGAAGTCTCTGCGGCTGAGCGGCATCGGGTCTCCAGGGGTGGGGAGTGGTGCGCCTGTCGTGCAGTCGTCGGCGCACACGCTCCCGCCCGCACGTGAACGGCGGCTGAACTACCCGGTAAGAGGACCCGACCCCTTGCCCGTGGCGGGAATGGCCAACTCCGGCCATGAAATGACGCATTGTCGACGCCCGGGCCGGGCATCAGACGCCCGCCGCCCCGCGCCCCCGCCCGCCTCCGCTCCCGTCTCCGCTCCCGCTCCCGGCGGTGCTCAGGACTGCCGCGAGCGCGCCTTGAACGCGGCCTTGCGGGCTTCCTTCGCCGCCTTCTTGTCCGGATGCAGCCGCCCCATCGCCTCCAGGACGTACGCGGTCGCCGGGTGCTCGACCCGCCACACCTCCTCGAAGAACCCGGCGTGATGGGCGGTCAGGGTCTCCATCAGCAGCGGCAGCTCCTCGGTCTCGCCGTCGGCGGCGAGCTGCGCCGCGATCGTGTCGACCGTCAGCCAGAACACCATCGTCGCGTCCGGCGCCGGTACGTCGGCCACACCGCGCTCGGCCAGCCAGACCCGGGCGAGCCCGCCCAGCTCCCCGTCGTCGAGCACCGCGCGGACCGCGGGCTCGGCCTCCGGCCCGGCCGGTGCGAGGGCCTGCTGGCAGCGCAGCCGGCGCAGCGGGGCGCCCTCGTCGTCGCCGCGGGCGGCCGCGAGCAGTTCGGCGACGGCCTCGGGCACTTCGCGGCCCGCCAGCCAGGCCTCGATCTCGGCCTGGGCGGCGCTCTCGGGGTAGTGGGAGACGGCGTCGAGCAGCGCGTCCGCGCCCTTGCCGGCCAGTTCGCCCACGGCGGGGGCCTCGACCCCGGCCTCCAGCAGCCGGGCGCGGATCCCGTAGAGGCCGAGCGGGGTCAGGCGGACCATCCCGTAGCGGGAGACGTCCTCGTCGTCGGCGCCGCCGGCGGCGATCTGCTCGTCGTCCGCCTCCGCCATCAGCTCCTCGTCGACGGGCCGGAACTCGACCAGCCCGATGGGCTCCAGCTGCCGGAACTGGTCGTCGAGGCGCATCATCGCGTCCGAGACCTGCTCCAGCACGGCGTCGGTCGGCTCGCCCATGTCGTCGGGCACCACCATGGAGGCGGCGAGCACGGGCAGCGGAACGGGCCGGTCCGCCGCCCCGCCCTCGGTGACGGTGAGCAGGTAGAGGTTGGCGAGGACCCCGTCCAGGAAGTCCGCCTCGCGCCGCGGGTTCCAGTCCAGCTGGTCGAAGTCGATGTCCCCGCCCGCGTCCAGCGCGTCGACGAGGTCGTCCAGGTCGGGCACGGCCGCGTCGGCCAGCACGGTGTCCAGGGCCGCCAGCCACAGGTCGAGTACGTCGCCGGGCGCACCGCTCGTCACCAGCGCGAGGTCCTCGCCGGGCGCGGCGGTGCCGAACTGCGCCCCGTCCGCCCCGGCTTCCGCGCCGCCGCCCGGCCCGGCCTGCCCGGCTCCCGGCCCGGCCTGCCCGCCGCCCGGCCCGGCCTGCCCGGCTCCCGCGCCGTCGCCCGCCGCGGCTTCGACGCCGCCGCCCGCGACCGCGTCCTCGTCCGGCTCGGTCACGTCCACCAGGCCGGTGTCCACGGCGACCCGCCAGGCCTGGCTCGCGTACACGACGGAGTCCGCGTCGGCCGTGTCGAGGCCGAGCGCTTCGGCGGCCTCGGGGAGCTGCTCGGCGACGAGTTCGCCTCCGGTGTCGACACGGGTGGCGGGCCCGGCCCAGCGGGCGAGCCGTACCGCGCGGGCGAACAGCGGGGCGACGAGGGCGTCGCGGGCCAGTTCCGCATCGGAGTGCAGCCGTACCGGCGGCAGCGTGGAGTGCGGCTCTGCGGACATGGGGCGGTTCTCCTCGCGGATCGCGGACGCGGTGGGACGGGTGCCGAACGGCCCGCCCGGCGCCCCAGCGTAGACGCATTTCGGGCGGCTCTGGCGGGTCATCCCCTTTGGTTCATCCCACAGTCAGCTGCCGTATTCCCTGGAGCCCTTGACAACTTTGCTGGCCACACAGGAAATTGACGCGCGTAGATGTTTCGGGAGCCGCAAACCTCCCGCAGACCTCCTGCCGCAGTCCGTCCATCCATCCCTGCCGTCTCCCTCATCCCACACCGGAGTTCCCGCCCATGCGCTCCTCGCATCCCCGCTCAGCCGCCGTCGCGGCCCTCGTCGCCACCGCCCTGGCCACCGGCCTGCTGGCGGGCTCCGCCGGCGCGGCCGAAGGCTCCGCGGCCGACGGTCCGGTCCGCGTTCACGACATCCAGGGCACCACCCGGATATCCCCCCTCGCCGGCAAGCAGGTCACCGACGTCGAGGGCATCGTGACGGGCGTGCGGACGTACGGTTCGCGCGGCTTCTGGATCCAGGACCCGGACGCCGACGACAACGAGGCCACCAGCGAAGGCGTGTTCGTCTTCACCAGCTCGGTCCCGACCGTCGCCGTCGGCGACGCGGTCAAGGTCTCCGGCCTGGTCGGCGAGTACGTCCCCGGCGGCACCGGCTCCGGCAACCAGTCGGTGACCCAGATATCCAAGCCGGTCGTGACGGTCGTCTCCGCGGGCAACGCGCTCCCCGAGGCCACCGCGATCAACGAGTACTCGGTGCCCGCCGAGTACGCCCCGGCCGGCGACCCGGCCGCCGCCGGCAGCATCAACGGCCTGGCCCTGGAGCCCTCGCGCTACGCCCTGGACTACTACGAGTCGCTCGAGGGCATGAACGTCAAGATCGGCACCTCGCGCGTGGTCGGCGCCACCGACCCGTACTCCGAGCTGTGGGTCACCGTGAAGGGCTGGGAGAACCCCACCAAGCGCGGCGGCACCCTCTACGGCTCCTACGAGTCCCAGAACACCGGCCGCCTCCAGATCCAGCAGCTCGCGCCCATTGCGCAGCAGCCCTTCCCGGTGGCCAACGTCGGCGACAAGCTGACGGGCACCACCGAGGGCCCGCTGGACTTCAACCAGTTCGGCGGCTACACCCTGGTGGCGCGCACCCTCGGCACCGTCAAGGCGGGCACCCTCGCCCCCGAGAAGACCAAGGCGCAGGCCGACCACGAGCTCGCGGTGGCCACGTACAACGTCGAGAACCTCGACCCGACCGACCCGCAGGAGAAGTTCGACGCCCTCGCCAAGGCGGTCGTCGAGAACCTGGCCTCGCCCGACATCCTGGCCCTGGAGGAGATCCAGGACGACAACGGCGCCAAGAACGACGGCACCGTCTCCGCCGAGCAGACCCTGACGAAGTTCGCGGCCGCGATCACGGCGGCGGGCGGCCCTGCCTACCAGTGGCGGACCATCAACCCGGAGAACAAGAAGGACGGCGGCGAGCCCGGCGGCAACATCCGCCAGGTGTTCCTCTTCAACCCGGCGCGGGTCTCCTTCACCGAGCGCGCCCCGGGCGACGCGGTGACGGCGACCGGCGTGGTCAAGGAGAACGGCAAGGCCGCCCTGACCCACTCCCCCGGCCGCATCGACCCGGCGAACCCGGCGTGGGCCGACAGCCGCAAGCCGCTCGCGGGCGAGTTCGTCTTCCGCGGCAAGACCGTCTTCGTGATCGCCAACCACTTCGGCTCCAAGGGCGGCGACGAGGGCCTGACCTCGCACCACCAGCCGCCGGTGCGCTCCTCGGAGGCCAAGCGGCTGCTCCAGGCGCAGGCCGTGAACGGCTTCGTGAAGCAGATCCTGGCGGAGGACAAGAACGCCAACGTCCTCGTCCTCGGTGACATCAACGACTTCGAGTTCTCCGCGACCACGGACGCGCTGGCCGACGGCGGGGCGCTGTACCCGGCGATCAAGTCGCTGCCGAAGTCGGAGCGCTACTCGTACGTCTACCAGGGCAACGCCCAGGTGCTGGACCAGATCCTGACCAGCCCGGCGATCAAGAAGTTCACGTACGACAGCGTGCACATCAACGCGGAGTTCGCGGCCCAGAACAGCGACCACGACCCGCAGGTGCTGCGCTTCAAGCCGTAGCCCCCACGACCGCAGAGGGCCCGGACGCCGTCCCGTCCGGGCCCTCTGCCATGCTCCGGGCCGGTTCCGGGGAGGACCACAGGCGGACAAGTCAGGGACTTTCGGCCCTGGCGTGACGCTCGACACATCCCTACCGAATCGAGCGCGCGTGGTGTTGAGTGTCCACACGCCCGATCTTGTACCGCCTTGTACCCCGCACTCCCGGAGGACCGCGTGTTCCCCTCCATCTCCCTCGCCCAGGAAATCGGCCTCGCCGTCCTGTTCGTGGCCGCCCTCGTCTGGGTGGTCGGCCTCGGCCACATGCTGTGGGACGGCCGCTTCCACCACCCGGAGCCGGCGGCCTTCGAAGGCCTCCCGGTGATCCCGGCCCAGCGGAGCGCGGCCTCGCACCCGCTGGAGTCGGTGGAGCTGACCGAGGCGGAACAGCAGGCCTTCGCGGGCCTGATCCGCACGTTCCCCGGCCACTGACCCACCACCGAGCCCCGACGCGCGGCCCGACGCGGGGCCGACGCGCGGCCCGACCACGCGAAGACGCCCTCCACCCCCCGGCCGGGGGGTGGAGGGCGTCTTGGCGTACCGGCCCGGTGCGGGTCAGTTGTGGCTGTGCAGGACCTCGTTCAGGCCGCCCCAGGTGGCCTTGTACGGGCGGGCCTCGACGGCGCCGGTGACCGAGTTGCGGCGGAAGAGGATGTTGTTGGCGCCGGAGAGCTCCAGGGCCTTGACGATCTGGCCGTCCGGGAGGGTGACGCGGGTGCCCGCGGTCACGTAGAGGCCGGCCTCGACGACGCACTCGTCGCCGAGCGCGATGCCCACGCCCGCCTCGGCGCCGATCAGGGTGCGCTCGCCGATCGAGATGATCTGCTTGCCGCCGCCCGAGAGGGTGCCCATGGTGGAGGCGCCGCCGCCGATGTCGGAGCCGTCGCCGACCACGACGCCCGCGGAGATGCGGCCCTCGACCATGGAGGTGCCGAGGGTGCCCGCGTTGAAGTTGACGAAGCCCTCGTGCATGACGGTGGTGCCCTCGGCGAGGTGCGCGCCGAGGCGGACGCGGTCCGCGTCGGCGATGCGGACGCCCTTGGGGGCGACGTAGTCCGTCATCCGGGGGAACTTGTCGATCGAGGTGACCTGGAGGTGCAGGCCCTCGGCGCGCGCGTTCAGGCGGACGGTCTCGACCTGGTCGACGGCGACCGGGCCCAGGGAGGTCCAGGCGACGTTGGCCAGGAGGCCGAAGACGCCGTCCAGGTTCTGGCCGTGCGGCTTGACCAGGCGGTGGCTGAGCAGGTGCAGGCGCAGGTACGCGTCGTGCGCGTCGAGCGGCTTGTCCTCCAGGGAGGAGATCACCGTACGGACGGCCACGACCTCGACGCCGCGGACCGCGTCCTGGCGGATCGCCTTGGCCGCGGCGGCGCCCAGCAGCTCCACGGCCTGGTCGGCGGTGAGGCGCTCGGTGCCGGCCGGGCCGGGCTCGGCGACCAGCTCGGGGGCGGGGAACCAGGTGTCGAGGACGGTGCCGTCAGCGGTGATGGTGGCAAGTCCGGCGGCGACGGCGCCGGTGGTACGCGTAGCAGTCATGCCAGAAACCTAACCGGCGACGGGCCGAGGGTGCGAACCGGTCTCATGTGCCGGTCGCGCCGCGTGTCGGCCCGCGCCCGGGCCCGCCCGCCGCCCCGCTCCGCGGCCCGCCCACAGCACCGCCCCGCCCGCCCCCGCGGCGAGCACCGCGCACAGCGGCCACAGCAGGCCCGGCGCGGCCGTGTACAGGGCTCCGCCGAGCGGCCCGGCGAGCACCACACCGCTGACGGAGACGCCCGCGTACAGGCTCTGGAACCGGCCGACGGCGTGCTCGGGCGCCTCGTCCGCCACGTACGCGGTGGCCGTGGTCTTGTAGAGGATCTCCCCGAGGGTGAGGAGCACCATCATCGCGACGGCGGCGGCGAGGCCCACGCCGAGCATCAGCACCGCGTATCCGGCGCCCACCAGCACCAGCCCGGTGCCGACGAGGTGCAGCGGCGAGCGGCGGCGCAGGGCGAGGGCGGCGGGGATCTCCAGGAGCAGGATGACGCCGCCGTTGATCGCGATGAGGAATCCGTACGCGCGGGTGTCGAGGCCGTGGTCGGCGAGGGAGACGGGGAAGGTCGTGTAGTGCTGCCGGTAGACGACGTCGGCGACGGCGATCGCGCCGAGCAGGACGAGCAGGGCGGGCCGTGCGCGCAGCTCCCGCCACAGCCCTCCGCGGCCCGGACCCCCGTCCCGGGCCGCGGAGGGGACCTGGGCGGCCCGGGCGGGGACGACCCGGGCGGTCCAGAGGGCGAGGAACAGCGTGCCGAGGCCCTCCGCGACGAAGAGCCAGTCGTACGAGAACCCGGTGGCGACCAAGGCTCCGAGCGGAGTGCCCAGTGTGAAGCCGCCGTTGGACAGGCAGCGGGTGACGGCGAAGGCCTGGCGCCGGGATCCGTCGGGCACGGTGACGGCGACGAGCGCGGAGTTGGCGGCCCGGACCACCCCCGAGGCGTACTGGGCGGCCGGCAGGGCCGCGTAGAGCAGGGCGGTGGACAGCGCGGGGAGCGTCATGAGGACGAGTCCGCCGAGGGTGGACGCGGTGAGCAGCACCCGGCGGTGGCCGAAGCGGTCGCCGTACCAGCCGCCGGTGAAGTTCCCGGCGACCAGGCCGAGTCCGCCGATGCCGACGATCAGGCCCGCCTGCGCGGCCCCGAGTCCGCGCGGGCCGGTCAGCCAGACGAAGACGAAGACGAACGTGCAGCTGACGACGGCGTTGACGAAGACCCCCGCGCCCAGCAGCCACACGGTCCTCGGTACGTCCTTGAATCCCTGCGCCACACCCGTGTCCCCCGCGTCCCCAACTAGTGAGTTCCTTTTGGGAACGGACTATGCCAGCATGACAGCCTTGGGTCAACGGACAAAGGAGTGCCCATGGCCCAGCGCACGCACCTCGGCGACGCGGACTGCTCCATCGCCCAGGCCCTCGATGTCGTGGGCGACTGGTGGACGCTGCTGATCGTGCGCGACACCGCGCGCGGCCTGCACCGCTTCGACGAGCTCCAGCGCGAGCTGGGGATGTCCCGCAAGGTGCTGGCCGAGCGGCTGAAGCTGCTGGTCGAGGCCGGGGTGCTGACGCGCGAGCCGTACCGGGAGCGCCCGGTGCGGCACGAGTACCGGCTGACCCCGCGCGGCCGCGGGCTGCTGCCGGTGCTGGTGGCCCTCCAGGACTGGGGGGACAGCTGGATCCTGGGAGAGGGAGAAATGACGGCGACGACGACGGAGGCCTCACGGGAGGCGGAGCGCGTCCACGCGCTGCGCGGCACCCGGCTGCCGGAGCTGCTGCTGCCGGACCGTTTCGGCGAGCTGCGCGACCCGGTGGCGGACACCGCGGCCACGGTCCTGTACTGCTTCCCGGGCGCCTACGCGCGCGCCGAGTCCTATCCGCCGGGCTGGGCCGGGATCCCGGGCGCCAAGGGCTGCACGTTCGAGTCGTGCACCTACCGGGACCAGCTCGCGGAGTTCACCGCGGCCGGCGCCACCGTGCACGGGGTGTCGACCCAGCGCCCGGACGAGCAGCGGGAGTTCGCGGAGCAGGAGCGGCTGCGCTTCCCGCTCCTGTCGGACGCGGAGCTGGCACTGACGGCGGCGCTGCGGCTGCCGACGTTCCGCGCGGCGGGTGTGACCCGGCTCAAGCGGCTGACCCTGGTCATCGACCGGGACCGCACGGTGCGCGAGGTGTTCTACCCGGTCCTGGACATCGAGGCGAGCGTCCGGGCGGCCCTGACCGCCGTCCGCTCGGCCGGGTCGGAGGGGTCTGAAGGGCCCACCGAGCCCGTAGGGGCCACCGGGTCCGAACAGCCCGAAGGGTCCGCCGGCTAGGCCGGCCCGGCCGGCCGCAGCACCCGGCCGAGGATCTCGCGCGCGTACGCTTCGTCGTACTCCGCGTCCGTCAGCAGGACCTGGAGGCTGATGCCGTCCATGACCGCGACCAGCGCGCGGGCCGTCACCGGGTCCGTGCGCGGGATCAGGGCCGCCGCCATGGCCTCGCCCCACTCGGCCGCCACCGGCCGCAGCGCCGGGCGCTTCAGGGCGGCGAGGTAGAGCTCGTACTCCAGCTCCACCCGCGCCCGGTCCACCGCCAGGAACTCCCCCAGCAGACGGGCCAGCGACCCCGCGAAGTCCGCCTCCGGATCGGCCAGCGCGGGCGAGCGGGACACCGCCCGCGCGAAGCCCTCGTTGGCCTGCCGCAGGGCCGCGACCAGCAGGTCGTCCAGGGTCTTGAAGTGATAGGTGGTGGACCCGAGCGGTACGTCGGCCTCGGCGGCGGCGCTGCGGTGGCTCAGACCCGCGATGCCCTTGGCGCCCACCACCCGGATCGCCGCGTCGATGATGCGCTGGCGCCGCTCGGGGTCGTACCTGCGCACGGCGGGGGCCATCAGTGCGCACCGCCCAGGTTCAGCAGCACCACACCGGCGATCACCAGCACGATCCCGGCGATCTTCGCGGCGGTGGCCGCCTCTCCCAGGAACAGCATGCCTATGGCGGCGATCGCGGCGGTCCCCACCCCGGCCCATATCGCGTACGCGGTGCCCACCGACATCGACTTCAGCGTCTGCGCGAGCAGGGTGAAGGCGATGGCGTAGCCCAGCAGCGTGCCCAGCGAGGGCCACAGCTTGGTGAAGCCGTCGCTGTACTTCATGGCGGTGGTCCCGGCGACCTCGGCGGCGATGGCCGCGGCGAGCAGTACGTATGGCATGTGTACAAGGGTACACAACGATGCGTACGACCGTACACATCGAGCGGGCCGCGCACGGCGGCGTGCAGCACCCGGGACTCCTGCGGCCCGCGGCGCTACCCTGTCCGCCTCCGGCGACAGGGGGCTCTCGCATGGCGCAGCACTGGACCCACCGGGGCGGCGGCTGGCTGCCCCCTCGCTCGCCGCGGCCCGGCGTGGTGCCCCTGCGCCCGCTGGGGCGGCGCGAGCTCCTCGGCGGGGTCCTCGCCACCCTGGGCCGGTACGGCGGCCGGCTGCTCGGCGCCCTGCTGCTGGGCCTGTCGGCCGGGCTGCTGCCGGTCGCCGCCGCGGCCGGGGCGGCCACCCTGGCCTCGGTCACCCGGACCGCCGGCAGCCGGGTGTTCGTCCACACCCTCGTCCCCGCCGCCGTGCTGTTCCTGCTGTTCGCCGGCGCCCTGGCGACCGCCCTGGCCGCGGCGCTGCTGCGGCCCGCCCTGCTCGGCCGGCCCGTGACCGTGCCCGGGCTGCTGCGGGCCGCCGTACCGCGGATCCCGGCGGTGCTGGGCGCCCGGCTGCCGGCCCTGACGGCGGCCGCCGGGCCGGGTGCGGCCGCGCTCGCCGCGGGCCTGCCGCCGCTCGCGCTGCTCCCCCTGGCCCCGGTCGCGCTCTGGCTGGCCGTCCTGTTCGCGCTGGCCCCCACGGCCGCCGGGTACGAGGGGCTCGGCCCGGTGGCGGCGCTGCGCCGCTCGGCCGCGCTGGTGCGCGGGGCCTGGTGGCGGACGTTCGCGGTCACGGCCCCGGCCGCGATCCTCCTGCCGGCGGCCGCGTACGCCCTCTACCCGGGCTTCGGCCTGCCGGGCGCGCTGCTCGTCCCGGCCCTGCTGCTGCCCGTCCCCCGGCTGGCCGCCGGCCTGCTCTACGCGGACCGGCGGCTGCGCCGCGAGCAGCCCGCCGGGGCGTTCGCGGCGCGGCCGGAGGCCGGCGGGGGGTGAGCCCGCGGCCGTCCGACGGGGAGCTCAGCCGAGGGTGAACCAGGCCGCGCGCGCCTTCTTCCACTCCGGGTGCATCAGGTCCTTGGCCTCGGACCCGTCCCCGTACAGGTCCGCCGACCCGCTGCCCGTCACCAGCTGCACGCGGGCGCCCGGCCCCGACAGGTCCGGTACGTCCACGATGGCCTCCCAGCCGCCCGGGTCGGTGGTCGGCAGGGGACCACCGGCACGAGCAGCGCCTTGCCGCCGGGCACCACGGGCGCCGGCGGGGCGCGGAAGCCCAGGTAGGCGGTGGTCGTGGAGTCGGGCGCGAACTCCAGCCCCTCCACGTTGAACCCGTCGATCTGCTTGGGGACCTCACCGGCCGCCGTCCCCGCGGCGAAGCCGTAGCGGTTGCCGTTGGCATTGTCCCAGGCCACCAGGTCCTCGCGGAGCTTCTTGTACGAGCGCCCGTACGCGAGCTGCGTGCCCGTGCCGGCTCCGCTCACCGTGGTGGTGAACACCGTGTTCCGGGGCGCCTTGTACTCGCCGTCCTTGTTGTTGCCGAGCGAGCCCGTCCAGTAGATGGTGTTGCCGATCCGGGTCGCCCCCTCGATGTCCACCTCCTTGCTCACGCCGAGCTGCGAGCTGAAGTCCCAGATGCGCACCGGGGCGCCCGAACGGGAACGGTCGTACAGGCGCAGCACGTTGGACTCGTCGTCGGCGACGACCGCGTAGCCGCCGCCCATGTCGACGGCGGCCGAGGCGTCCGCGGAGCCGGTGAGGTAGCGCGCGTCGGCCGGGTTCCGCACGGCGGCCGACGCCGCGTAGTACAGGGTCTTGGTGGTCGTCTTGCCGCCGAGTCCGGTCACCTTGACGGTGAGGTCGGTGTAGCCGCGGCCCCGCGCGGAGACCGCGAGCTGCCGTACCGCTCCGGCGCCGGTGACGGTCACGTCCCCGGTCCCGGCGACGGAGGCCCTGCGGTCACGGAGGGTCTCCTCGGGTGCTGCTGCGTCACGGCGTGACGGCCGTCGAGAAGGCTCGGACACGGCGGCCAACTCCACGTGCACGTCACCCGTCCGCCCGGAGAACCCCGGAAAACAGGGAGGGCCCCCGGCACGACCGTGCCGGGGGCCCTCACAAGCGGGCGGTCAGACGTTGAAGCCGAGCGCGCGCAGCTGCTCGCGGCCATCGTCCGTGATCTTGTCGGGGCCCCACGGGGGCATCCAGACCCAGTTGATGCGCAGTTCGTTGACGATGCCGTCCGTCGCCGACTTCGCCTGGTCCTCGATGACGTCCGTCAGCGGGCAGGCCGCCGAGGTGAGCGTCATGTCGAGGGTGGCGATGTTCGCGTCGTCGATGTGGATGCCGTAGATCAGGCCCAGGTTGACGACGTCGATGCCCAGCTCGGGGTCGACCACGTCGTAGAGGGCCTCGCGGACCTCTTCCTCGGTGGCCGGCTTGGTCGACGCCTCGGGCGTCGCGTTCTCGGTCATGCCGTCTTCCTCTCCGCGTCGCCCAGTGCCTGGGCCGTCGCGTCCTTCCACGCCATCCAGCTCAGCAGAGCACATTTCACACGCGCCGGATACTTGGAGACGCCGACGAACGCGACCGCGTCCTCCAGCACCTCCTCCATCTCCTCGGTCGGCTCCAGCTTGCCCTTGGACTGCATCAGCTCCAGGAACACGCCCTGGATCTTCTGCGCCTCGGCCAGCTGCTTGCCGACGAGCAGCTCGTTCAGTACGGACGCGCTGGCCTGGCTGATCGAGCAGCCCTGGCCCTCGTACGAGACGTCGGTGAGCGTCTCTCCGTCGTACTTCACGCGCAGCGTGATCTCGTCCCCGCACGTCGGGTTGACGTGGTGCACCTCGGCGTCGCCGTCGCGCAGGCCACGCCCGTGCGGGTGCTTGTAGTGGTCCAGGATCAGTTCCTGGTACATCGAATCCAGCTTCACAGCGTCCTCGTCCTCGTCGCCCTGGCTCAGCCGAAGAAGTTCCGTACGTGCTCCAGCCCGTCGACCAGTGCGTCGACCTCCGCCGGAGAGGAGTACAGGTAGAAAGACGCCCTGGTGGTCGCCGGAATTCCGTACCGCAGGCAGACCGGGCGCGCGCAGTGGTGTCCCACGCGGACCGCGATGCCCTGCTCGTCCAGCACCTGGCCGACGTCGTGCGGGTGGATGTCGCCGAGCACGAAGGAGATCGCGGCGCCGCGGTCCTCGGCCGTGGTGGGGCCGATGATCCGCAGGTCGGGCACCTCGGCGAGGCGCTTGATCGCGTACTCGGTGATCGCGTGCTCGTGCGCGGCGATCTTGTCCATGCCGATCGCGGTCAGGTAGTCCACGGCCGCGCCGAGGCCGACGGCCTGGGCGATCGGGGGCGTACCCGCCTCGAACTTGTGCGGCGCCGGGGCGTAGGTCGAGGCGTGCATCGACACGGTCTCGATCATCTCGCCGCCGCCGAGGAACGGAGGCAGGTCTTCCAGCAGCTCCTGGCGTCCCCACAGGACGCCGATGCCGGTCGGGCCGCACATCTTGTGGCCGGTGAAGGCCACGAAGTCGGCGCCGAGCGCCTGGACGTCCAGCGGCATGTGCGGAGCGGCCTGGGAGGCGTCGATCAGCACGAGGGCGCCGACGTCCTGGGCGCGCCGGACGATCGCCTCGACCGGGTTGACCGTGCCCATGATGTTGGAGACCAGCGTGAAGGAGACGATCTTCGTCTTCTCCGTGATGACCTCTTCGATGTTGGACAGGTCGAGCCGGCCGTCGTCGGTGAGGCCGAACCACTTCAGCTTCGCACCGGTGCGCTGCGAGAGCAGCTGCCACGGCACGATGTTGGAGTGGTGCTCCATCTCCGTGATGGCGATCTCGGTCTCGCGGTCGACCCGGTAGGGCTCGTCCGCCCAGCCGAGCATGTTCGCGACCAGGTTGAGCGACTCCGAGGCGTTCTTGGTGAAGATCACCTCGTCGCGGCTCGGCGCGTTGATGAAGGTGGCGACCTTGTCGCGGGCACCCTCGTACAGCGCCGTGGCCTCCTCGGCGAGCACGTGCACGCCGCGGTGGACGTTGGCGTTGTGCTGCTCGTAGTACTCGTTCAGCGCGTCGAGCACCTGGCGCGGCTTCTGCGAAGTCGCCGCGTTGTCCAGGTAAACGATCTTCTTCCCGTCGTGGACCACACGATCCAGCAGGGGGAAGTCCTTGCGGATCGCCTCGATGTCGAGGAGGCCAGGCAGCTGTGTCACGCGGTCGCGCCACCCTTCACGTACTTGTCGTAGCCCTCGGCCTCCAGCTGGTCGGCCAGCTCGGCACCGCCGGACTCGGCGATGCGGCCGTTGGCGAACACGTGCACGAAGTCGGGCTTGATGTAGCGCAGGATGCGGGTGTAGTGCGTGATCAGCAGGGTGCCGACCTCACCCGTCTCGCGGACGCGGTTGACGCCCTCGGAGACGATGCGCAGGGCGTCGACGTCGAGGCCGGAGTCGGTCTCGTCGAGGATCGCGATCTTCGGCTTGAGGAGCTCCAGCTGGAGGATCTCGTGGCGCTTCTTCTCACCGCCGGAGAAGCCCTCGTTGACGTTGCGCTCGGCGAAGGCCGGGTCCATCTGGAGCTGCTCCATCGCGGACTTGACCTCCTTCACCCAGGTGCGCAGCTTGGGGGCCTCGCCGCGGATGGCGGTGGCGGAGGTGCGCAGGAAGTTGGAGACCGAGACGCCGGGGACCTCGACCGGGTACTGCATGGCGAGGAAGACGCCGGCGCGGGCGCGCTCATCGACGGACATCTCCAGGACGTCTTCGCCGTCGAGGGTCACGGTGCCACCGGTGATGGTGTACTTCGGGTGACCGGCGAGCGAGTACGCGAGGGTGGACTTGCCGGAGCCGTTCGGACCCATGATGGCGTGCGTCTCACCCTGCTTGACGGTGAGGTCGACGCCCTTGAGGATCTCGCGGGCGCCGTTCTCGGCCTCGACGGAGACGTGCAGGTCGTGGATTTCAAGCGTTGCCATGGATACCTCAGGACTCCTGGGTGAGGGAGACGAGCACGTCGTCCCCTTCGATCTTTACGGGGTATACGGGTACGGGGCGCGTCGCGGGCAGACCCGAAGGCTTGCCGGTGCGCAGGTCGAAGGCCGACCCGTGCAGCCAGCACTCGATCATGCAGTCCTCGACCTCGCCCTCCGAGAGCGAGACGTTCGCGTGCGAGCAGATGTCGTTGATCGCGAACACCTCGCCCTCGGTGGAGACGATGGACACCGGCGTGCCGTCGAGTTCCACCCGCTTGGGGGTGTTCTCCTCCAGCTCGCTCAGCGTGCAGGCCTTGACGTAATTCATCAGACGGAACCCTGGAGCTCGGTCTCGATCTTGGCGAGCAGGCGCTCCTCGATGTCCGGGACACCGATCTGCTGGACGAGCTCGGCGAAGAAGCCGCGCACGACCAGGCGGCGGGCCTCGTCGGCGGGGATGCCGCGGGCCTGCAGGTAGAAGAGCTGCTCGTCGTCGAAACGGCCGGTCGCGGAGGCGTGGCCGGCGCCGACGATCTCGCCGGTCTCGATCTCCAGGTTCGGCACCGAGTCGACCCGCGCGCCGTCCGTGAGGACGAGGTTGCGGTTCATCTCGTAGGTGTCGGTGCCCTCGGCGGTCTTCTCGATGAGCACGTCACCGATCCAGACCGCGTGGGCGTCCTGGCCCTGCAGCGCGCCCTTGTAGACCACGTGCGACTTGCAGTGCGGGGCCTTGTGATCGACCAGGAGGCGGTGCTCCTGGTGCTGGCCGGCGTCCGTGAAGTACAGGCCGAGGAGCTCGGCCTCGCCGCCGGGGCCCGCGTAGGTGACGCGGGGGTGCAGGCGTACGAGGTCGCCGCCGAAGGTGACGACGATCGACTTGAAGGTCGCGTCGCGGCCGACCAGCGCGTTGTGCTGGGAGACGTGGACGGCGGTGTCGTCCCAGTCCTGCACCGACACGACGGTGAGCTTGGCGCCGTCGCCGACGACGAAGTCGACGTTGGCGGCGCGCACGCCGTCACCGGTGTGGTCGATGACGATGACGGCCTCGGCGAAGGCCTGCACGTCGAAGACGGTGTGGCCGAAGGTGGTGCCGCCCTCGCCGTGCAGCGAGACGCGCACCGGCTCGGTCAGGACGGCCTCCTTGGGCACGGTCACGACCGTGGCCTTGGCGAAGGACGAGAACGCCTGGGCGGCGATCCGGTCCACCGGGGTGCCGGCCTTGCCGATGCGCGCGTCGCCGCGCTCCACCGACTCGACGGTGACGCCCTCGGGCGCGTCGATCTGGGCCTTCATGGTGCCGTTGGCGACCGCGGTGCCGTCGTGCAGGCCCTTGAGGCGGGCGAGCGGCGTGAAGCGCCACTCCTCCTCGCGGCCGTGGGGCACGGGGAAGTCCGCCACGTCGAAGGACGGGGGGGCACTCATCCGGGTGGCGACGGTCGACTCGGCGGCCACCGCGATCGCGCCGGCGGTGGTGGAACCCGCCGGAATGTTCTGAGCCTCAGCCATGGCTGTCGTGTTGCTCTCTTCCTTAAAGAATCTGCTGCGGGACGTCGGGCGGGCCGGGACTAACCGACCGAGCCCTCCATCTGCAGCTCGATCAGCCGGTTCAGCTCCAGCGCGTACTCCATGGGCAGCTCGCGCGCGATCGGCTCGACGAAGCCGCGCACGATCATGGCCATGGCCTCGAACTCGGTCAGTCCGCGGCTCATCAGGTAGAAGAGCTGGTCGTCGGAGACCTTGGAGACGGTCGCCTCGTGGCCCATGGACACGTCGTCCTCGCGGACGTCCACGTAGGGGTACGTGTCGGAGCGGGAGATCGTGTCGACCAGGAGCGCGTCGCACAGCACGTTGGACTTCGAGCCGTGGGCGCCCTCGCCGATCTCGACCAGCCCGCGGTAGGAGGTGCGGCCGCCGCCTCGCGCCACCGACTTGGAGACGATGTTGGAGGAGGTGTTCGGCGCCATGTGGACCATCTTGGAGCCGGCGTCCTGGTGCTGGCCCTCGCCCGCGAAGGCGATGGACAGGGTCTCGCCCTTGGCGTGCTCGCCCATCAGGTAGACGGCCGGGTACTTCATGGTGACCTTGGAACCGATGTTGCCGTCGATCCACTCCATGGTCGCGCCCTCGTACGCCACGGCGCGCTTGGTGACCAGGTTGTAGACGTTGTTCGACCAGTTCTGGATGGTCGTGTAGCGGCAGCGGCCGCCCTTCTTCACGATGATCTCGACCACGGCGCTGTGCAGCGAGTCCGAGGAGTAGATCGGGGCGGTGCAGCCCTCGACGTAGTGGACGTAGGCGTCCTCGTCGACGATGATCAGCGTCCGCTCGAACTGGCCCATGTTCTCCGTGTTGATGCGGAAGTAGGCCTGGAGCGGGATGTCGACCTTGACGCCCTTGGGCACGTAGATGAACGAGCCTCCGGACCACACCGCGGTGTTCAGCGACGCGAACTTGTTGTCGCCGACCGGGATGACCGTGCCGAAGTACTCCTGGAAGAGCTCCGGGTGCTCCTTGAGGGCGGTGTCCGTGTCGAGGAAGATCACGCCCTGCTCCTCCAGGTCCTCACGGATCTGGTGGTAGACGACCTCGGACTCGTACTGGGCCGCGACACCGGCGACGAGGCGCTGCTTCTCCGCCTCCGGGATGCCGAGCTTGTCGTACGTGTTCTTGATGTCCTCGGGCAGGTCCTCCCAGGAAGCGGCCTGCTTCTCGGTGGAGCGCACGAAGTACTTGATGTTGTCGAAGTCGATGCCCGAGAGGTCGGAGCCCCAGTTCGGCATGGGCTTCTTGTCGAACAGCTTGAGACCCTTGAGGCGGAGCTTCAGCATCCACTCCGGCTCGGACTTCTTCGACGAGATGTCGCGGACGACATCCTCGGACAGGCCCCGCTTGGCAGCGGCGCCGGCCGCGTCGGAGTCGGCCCAGCCGTATTCGTAGGTGCCCAGGCCATCGAGCTCAGGGTGAGCAGTCTCCGTGGTCATGCGGGGTTCCTCCCGGCCGTACTTGCAGATACTGATGTGTCGGTCTGTGTCGCGCTCGCGCTGCGCGGAATGAACGTCGTGCACACTCCGTCGCCATGGGCGATCGTGGCGAGGCGCTGCACATGCGTCCCGAGCAGGCGGGAGAAGACCTCGGTCTCCGCCTCGCAGAGCTGCGGGAACTGCTCGGCTACATGGGCGACCGGGCAGTGGTGCTGGCAGAGCTGTTCACCGCTGTGCGGACCGGGAGCGCTCTTCGCCGTAGCAGCGTACCCGTCTGCGGTCAATGCCCTCGCAAGGGCCTCCGCACGGCCCTCCGGAGCCACCGCCTCGACGGCTTCCCGGTAAGTCTGCGCCTGCGCTTCCATCCGCGCCCGGGCGAAGGCGGCGACGGCCGCCTCGCCCTGTTCCCCGCCGCCGACGGACTGCGCGATCCAGCGCAGGGCGTCCGCGGCGAGGGTGTCGTAGGACTGGTCGAAGGCGTCGCGCCCGCAGTCGGTGAGCGCGAAGACCTTGGCGGGCCTGCCCCTGGTCCGTGCGCCGTACACGCGCTGCTCACGGGCTTCGACCACGTCGTCGGCGACGAGGGTGTCGAGGTGGCGGCGGACGGCGGCCTGGGTGAGGCCGAGGCGCTGGGCGAGGTCGGCGACGGTGGACGGGCCGTGGTCCAGGATGGACCGCGCCACCCGGTTGCGGGTGGACCGCTCCCCGGTCGCGAGCTCCCCCTGGGGGGCCTCGTTCTGCCGTTCGCCGTTTTTCACAACGCCATTGTTGCGTAATTAACCGAGCGCGGACAAGCCGTGATGGAGGCCACTCCTGGTGGCCTCCATCACTAAGGGTTACCTAATTTATCGACGCAGAGTTATTCGGAGGGGAACGCTCCGGGTTCCCTCCGGGCCCCTCCGGTGAACCAGTACACGGCTCCCACCAGCAATCCCCCGCCCACGACGTTGCCGGGGACCGTGAACATCAGATTTCGGAAAAGATCACTGAACGATGCTGAGCCATCCAGGATCGCCAAGCTGAAAACAGCCATGTTCGCAACACAGTGTTCGAATCCGACGGCCACGAAAACCGCCACCGGCAGCCACAGGACGAATATTTTGGCCGCGTCGCCGCGCGCCCGCGTGAACATCCAGATCGCCAGGCAGACGAGCATGTTGCACAGCACCGCCCGCCAGAACAGCTGCCCGCCGCCCAGTGCCGTCTTCCCGTGCACCATCTCGGCGAGCATCGCCCGCGCGGACGGTGAGGAGGTCACGCCCGAGGCGTGCACCATGGCGCCGAAGGCGAAGGTCCCGGCCAGGTTCCCGCCCAGCGACAGGCACCAGGACGAGACCAGGTCCCGCATCCCGGTCCGGCCGGACAGCGCGCCGACCAGCATCACCATGACGTTGCTGGTGAACAGCTGGGCGCCGGCGAACATCACGATCGTCAACGCGATCGGGAAGACCGCGCCCTCCAGCAGCTTCACCGCCGCCGAGCCCTGCGCCACGAACGGCGAGATCGCCACGAGCAGCAGCACCTCGCCGACCCCGATGTACGCCCCCGCCAGCATCGCCGAGACGAAGTAGCGCGGCGGATGCCCCAGGTCGTGGGCCTTGTGCTCGGCCTGCCCCGAGGTGGCTTCGACGTTCTGAGCGATGCTGTTCACCATTCGACGCTAGGCCGCGGACCGGCCCCCGACGCCGCGAAAAGGTCATCAATGCGCGGGCCCGTCACCCTCCGACCCCGGGACCTAGGACCCCTCCCCCGGCTCCGTAGACTCACCCCCCATGAGCAACGACCCCGCCGTGGAGATCCGCGGACTGGTGAAAAGGTACGGCGCCAAACGCGCGGTGGACGGCCTGGACCTCACCGTCCCCAAGGCCTCCGTCACCGCGGTCCTCGGTCCCAACGGCGCGGGCAAGACGACCACTGTGGAAACCTGCGAGGGCTACCGCCGCCCCGACGCCGGAACCGTCCGCGTCCTCGGCCTCGACCCGGTCGCCCAGGCCGGGGCGCTGCGTCCGCGGATCGGCGTGATGCTCCAGTCCGGAGGCGTCTACTCCGGAGCCCGCGCCGTCGAGATGCTCAGCCACATGGCCAAGCTCTACGCCGACCCGCTCGAGGTCGGCCCCCTGGTGGAGCGCCTCGGCCTCGGCGGCTGCGGCCGCACCGCCTACCGCCGGCTCTCCGGCGGCCAGCAGCAGCGCCTGGCCCTCGCCATGGCCGTGGTGGGCCGCCCCGAGCTGGTCTTCCTCGACGAGCCCACCGCCGGCCTGGACCCGCAGGCCCGGCGGGCGACCTGGGACCTCGTACGGGAGCTGCGCGCCGACGGGGTCACCGTCGTCCTCACCACCCACCACATGGACGAGGCCGAGCAGCTCGCCGACGAGGTCGCCATCGTGGACGCGGGCCGGGTCATCGCCCACGGCAGCCCCGAGCTGCTGTGCCGGGGCGGCGCCGAGAACACCCTGCGCTTCACCGGCCGCCCCTCCCTCGACCTCGCCTCCCTCCTGAAGGCGCTGCCCGACGGCACCCAGGCCGCCGAGCTCACCCCCGGCGTCTACCGGGTCACCGGCGACGTCCACCCCCAGCTGCTCGCCACCGTCGCCTCCTGGTGCGCACAGCACGGCGTCATGCCGGACAGCCTCTCGGTGGAGCGGCACACCCTCGAAGACGTGTTTTTGGAGCTCACGGGCAAGGAGCTGCGTTCATGAGCGCCGGTACGTTCACCCCCAACCCGGGCGCGGCGCCCGTCTCCCGCATGATCCTCGCGCAGACGGCTCTGGAGACCCGGATGCTGCTGCGCAACGGGGAGCAGCTGCTGCTGACCGTGATCATCCCGGCGCTGCTGCTGACCCTCTTCTCGGCCGTGGACATCGTCGACACGGGCTCCGAGAAGTCCGTGGACTTCCTCGCCCCCGGCATCCTGGCGCTCGCCGTGATGTCCACCGCCTTCACCGGCCAGGCCATCGCCACCGGCTTCGACCGCCGGTACGGGGTCCTCAAGCGGCTCGGGGCCTCGCCGCTGCCGCGCTGGGCCCTGATGGCCGCGAAGACCCTGTCCGTGCTGGTCACCGAGGTGCTCCAGATCGCCCTGCTGACGGCGATCGCCTTCGCCCTGGGCTGGTCCCCGCACGGGAACCCGCTGTCGGCGGCCGCGCTGATCCTGCTCGGCACCGCCGCGTTCTCCGGGCTCGGCCTGCTGATGGCGGGCACCCTCAAGGCCGAGATGACCCTGGCCGCCGCCAACCTGGTGTTCCTGCTGCTGCTGGTCGGCGGCGGGGTGATCGTGCCGCTGGACAAGTTCCCGGACGCCGTCCAGGCGGTGCTGGGCCTGCTGCCCATCTCGGCCCTGTCCGACGGCCTGCGCGCGGTGCTCCAGCACGGAGCCGCCCTGCCGTGGGGCGACGCGGCCGTGCTGGCGGCCTGGGCCGTGCTGGGCCTGGGGGCGGCCGCACGGTGGTTCCGCTGGGAGTGAATCCCTTCCCCTCCCGGTCGCGTTCCCGGGAGGATGGACGCCTCCACACATGAAGCCGGGGGGCGGACATGGTGCAGCGGGAGGCCGTTCTACGGCTGGACGAGCAGTGGGCGCGGGTGCGGTCGGGGGCGGCGCACGCGGGACCACAGGAGCGCGAGCGGCTGCTCGACGAGCTGATCGGGGCCCTGCGGTCCCACCCGGACGATCCCGAGTGCGCCGCGCTGCTGGGTCTTCGCCTCTCCGACCGCGCCACGCTGCGCTTCGCCGAAGGGGACCGCGCCTCCGCCCTCGCGCTGATCGAGGAGGGGCTGCGCAGCTCCGAGCGCGCGGCACCGTACGCGCCCGAGTTCGCCCGCTGGTACGCCCGCGGGCTGATCAACCACGGGGTGTGGCTGGCCTGGCCGCTGAGCGACGGGGACCGGCTGCCGAGGCATCCGCTGGGCCCGGGCGCCGAGCACGGGCCGTCCGCCATGGAGCGGGCGGCCGGGGAGCGGGCCCGTGATCTGACCCGGGCCGCGGTCGCGGTGTGGGCGGGCCTGGACCAGCGGGACCCGGTCAACCGGCGCGGCCTGGCCCAGGCGAAGGTGTTCCTCGGGGACCGCCTGGCCGAGCTCGGTGCCGCCGAGGAGGCGGTGGCCTGGGCGGTGGACGCCGAGTCGGACTTCCGGCAGCTGCTGCTCGCGGACCACGGCTCGGAGGAGTCCACGGAGGCCGAGGCCGCCCTGGACCACATCGGCCACCAGCTGGAACTGCGCCTGCGCTACCTGTCCTTCGCTTCGCTGGCGGGCCTGCGCACGGAGGGGCTGCTGCCCGAACGGCTGTTGCCCCAGGCCGTGGTGGCCGCCCGGGTCCAGGGGGCGGCGGAGTCCGCGATCGCGGCCCGGCTGGGTCTGGACGCCGAACAGGTGCGCACGATGCTGGAGGTCACCCACTGGCTCGCGGTGTGGCGCGTCGAGGTGCGCGGTCCTGACGGGGTGTGGAACGTACTCGACCATCCCTGGCACAGCGCCACAGAAGTGAGGAACAGGACAGCAGAGGACATAGGGGCTGAACTGGTACGGGGGTTCGAGGCCTCGGCGGACCATCCCGGCGCCGGTGTCCCCTGGCGCATCCACGTGTGGTGGCACGAGGAGGGCGACCCGGCGGGCGCCAGGTTCCGGCTGGCCGCCGGGCTCGACGCACCACCGGCCACCCCCTCGTGAAAGTTTGCACAAGGCTCCGCCTACGATAGGGGCCGTGTTGAACCCATTCGCCTTCATCGCCCGTCGCTGGACTCCGTCACCCCGGATCGTCCGGCGCGCCGCGCTCGCCGCGCTCGTCATGAGCGTGGCCATCGTCGTCACCGGCGGCGCGGTGCGGCTCACCGGTTCCGGACTCGGCTGCGACACCTGGCCCAAGTGCACGGACGACAGCCTGATCGCGACGCAGGCGCAGGGCCTCCACGGCGCCATCGAGTTCGGCAACCGGATGCTGACGTACGTGCTCTCCGGTGCCGTCGGGTGGTACATCCTCGCGGCCCGCTCGGCCAAGCCCTGGCGGCGCTCGCTGACCCGGCTCGGCTGGACCCAGTTCTTCGTCGTGATGGGCAACGCCGTACTCGGCGGCATCACCGTCATGACGGGCCTCAACCCGTACAGCGTCGCCGGGCACTTCCTGCTCGCCACCGCGCTGATCGCGGTGACCACCATCAGCTGGCAGCGCGCCGCCGAGGGCGACACCGCCCCCCGCCCCCGCGTGCCCGGCCCGGTGCGCAAGCTGTCGTGGGCGCTGATCACGACCACCCTCGTGCTGATCGCGGCGGGCACCGTCGTCACCGGCTCCGGGCCGCACGCCGGCGACAGCAGCGAGATCCGGCGCATGCCCTTCGACTGGGCGGCCACCGCCCACGTGCACGCGATCGCCGCCTGGCTGGTGTGCGCGCTGGCCGTGGCGATGTGGCTGGTGCTGCGCGTGGTCGACGCCCCCACCGACACCCGGGCGCGCGCCCGTGACCTGCTGATCGTGCTCCTCGCCCAGGGCGGCATCGGCTACGTGCAGTTCTTCACCGAGCTGCCCGAGCTGCTCGTCGCCGCCCACATGCTCGGCTCCTGCCTGGTGTGGATCGCGGTGCTCCGGGTCGCGCTGAGCCTGCGCGAGCGGCCCCTGGCGCAGGCGGAGATCCCGGCCCAGGGCGACCCGCAGCTCTCTGCCGTCTGAGACCGGCGGGGCTCAGCCCCGCTCGTCCAGCCGGTAGACGCGGCGGGCGTTGCCCGCCGCGACCATGGCCGCCACCCGGCCCGCGTCCGTCCAGGACCAGGACCCGTCGGCGACCCAGCCGCCCAGCACCCGGCCCAGCGCCTCCCGGAACACCAGGGCGCCCACCGCGTGCAGCTCGGGCAGGTGCCGCCCGCCGCTGGAGAACAGCACCTTCCCGAACGGCGCGACCTCCAGCAGCTCGGCCAGCACCGCAGCGGCCCGCGCCCCGGTCTGCCCGAGGGCCGCGCCGGCGTCCGCGTAGACGTGCGGGAAGGCCGCCGCCAGTCGCGCCGTCTGCCGGTGGTACGGATATCCGCCGAGCAGGACCAGCCGGGTGCCCAGGCCCGCGGTGGCCCGTACGAACCCGGTCAGCGGCGCCGGGTCCGCCGCCCCGGCGTGCAGTTGCAGCGGCAGCCCGGAGGCGACCGCGCTCCACACCAGGTGCCGCAGCAGTACGGGATCGCGCACGGCCCCGCCCCTGGTGCGCCGCTCCAGCCACCGCCCGGCCGCCCCGCGCACCTCGCCGGGACCGGGCGGCTCGGGCGCGCCGGCCAGGACGGCCGGATGCCCGGCGGCCGCACCGCAGGTGAAGGCCACGGCCCCGGTGGCGGCGTGGTGCACGGCCCCGGCGAGATTGGCGAGGAAGGCGGCCACGGTCCCGGAGGTGTCGGCGACCTGTTCGGCCAGCGGCTCCAGCCGCACCGCCTCGAAGGCCTCGGCGTCCCCCGCGAGGGCCAGCTCCTTGGGGCCGGTCAGGTCCCCGGCCACGCCGGTGCCGACCACGTAGGCGGCGACCCCGGAGCCCCGCAGCAGCAGCCGCGCGGACTCGGCCGCGCCCAGCTCCCGCCGGCGGGCCAGATAGCGGGCGGGGGTCGCGTACGGCTCCAGCCCGAGCAGCGGCGGGCACCAGCGGCGCACCGCGAACCCGGTCTGCGTGTCGAAGAAGGTGGTGCCCGCGGCGGGCGGGCCGGCCGAGCGGATCAGCTCGGCCTCGAAGGTGCCCAGGCCCAGCTCCGTACGGAGTACTCCGTGGCAGTACTGGTCCACCAGGGGCGGCGTTTCGATCATCCGGGCATCCCGTTGCGGACGTGAGGAAGCGGCTTCCACACGTCCTAACGGGTGAGCGGGGTGTGAGGTGTTGCTCGCGCTGTTGACCGAGCGGCCACACCGAGCGGCCACACCGAGCCGCCGCACGGAGCCGCCCGGTGTCCCCCGGACGGAGTCCGCGGGGAGGTCGGGCCGCCAGGAGGTCAGGCCGCCGGGTTGGCCGGGCCGCCGAGCTGGATGCCCGCCATCCGGGACCACTCGTACGGGCCGGTGCGCACGCGCGCCGCGAACTCCCCGTCGAACTCCTCGTGGAGGGTCAGCCCGGCCTTCTCGACGGCGAGCTCCGCCACCGCGTAGGCCGGGGCCACCAGGTCGCCCCACTCGCCGTCGGTGCCGACCAGCACGATCCGGGTGCCGGCCTGGCCGATGTGGGCGAGGTGGCCCTCGGCGCCGCCGTGCTGCTTGGCGAACGCGCCGATCTGCTTGGCGAGCTTCGCCGCCGTACGGTCCTGCTTCTTGTCCGCGGTCGCTGCGGTGGTGTCTGCGGTGTCTGCCATGGACGGCATGCTACCGGTGGGTAATCAGCGGAGGAAGGGATCCACGGCCACCGCCACGAACAGCAGCGACACGTAGGTGATCGACCAGTGGAACAGGCGCATCTCCTTGAGCTTCGCGCCCGTCACCCCGGCCTTGGCCCGCGCGTGCAGCGCGTGCGCCTCCCACAGCCACCAGCCGCCGGCGACCAGCGCGACCGCCGTGTAGAACCACCCGGTGTACCCCAGCGGGGTGAGCAGGAGCGAGACCGCCACCATCACCCAGCTGTAGAGGACGATCTGACGGGCCACGACCCTGTTGCCCGCCACGACGGGGAGCATCGGCACGCCGACGCGCGCGTAGTCGTCCTTCACCTTCATCGACAGCGGCCAGTAGTGCGGCGGCGTCCAGAAGAAGATGACGAGGAAGAGGATGACCGCGGCCCAGGAGACCTCGTTCTTGACGGCCGACCAGCCGATGAGCACCGGCATGCAGCCCGCGATGCCGCCCCAGACGATGTTCTGGGTGGTGCGCCGCTTCAGCAGCATCGTGTAGACCACGACGTAGAAGAGGAGCGCGCCGAGCGCGAGGGCGGCCGACAGCCAGTTGACCAGCAGGCCGAAGAACAGGGTCGAGACCACGCCGAGGCCGATGCCGAAGACCAGGCACTCGCGCGGGCTGACCATACCGGTCACCAGCGGGCGCTGGGAGGTCCGGTCCATCAGCGCGTCGATGTCGCGGTCGATGTACATGTTCAGCGCGTTGGCGCCGCCCGCGGACAGGTAGCCGCCGAAGCAGGTGGCGAGGACCAGCCAGAGCGAGGGCACGCCCTGCTCCGCGAGGAACATGACCGGCACTGTGGTGATCAGCAGAAGTTCGATGATCCGCGGCTTGGTCAATGCCACGAAAGCCATGGCCCGGGCCCCGAACGGCCGGTGACCGGCGCTCGTCCCGAGCACCCCCGCTGGACGGGATTCGACGGCCGTCACGCACACCCCTGAGAAAGAAACCAGCAAGCACCACAAGGGCTTGCACGTACCACGCCACTCTAGACGTTGGTCATACGTCGCCCTGCGCGGGGGTCGCGTCGTGTTGGTCCGAACGGAGCTGACAACCCGGTGACGGCACGGTGACGGTGTGCGGACACTCGAATAGCTGCACGCCGTTGCGGGGGTAGGCTCGGAATCGCGCCGGTGCGACCGTCCGTCACCGGGAACAGACATGTGGAGAGGAGCCCTGACCCACGGTGAGCACCAAGCCGACCACCACAGAGCTCGAGTGGACCGAACTGGACCAGCGGGCCGTCGACACCGCCCGCGTTCTGGCCGCTGACGCGGTCCAGAAGGTCGGAAACGGCCACCCCGGTACGGCGATGAGCCTGGCCCCCGCCGCGTACACCCTCTTCCAGAAGGTGATGCGGCACGACCCGGCGGACCCCGAGTGGGTGGGCCGCGACCGCTTCGTGCTCTCCGCGGGGCACTCGTCCCTCACCCTGTACACGCAGCTGTACCTGGGCGGCTTCGGCCTGGAGCTGGACGACCTGAAGGCGTTCCGCACCTGGGGCTCCAAGACCCCGGGCCACCCGGAGTACGGCCACACGGCCGGCGTCGAGACCACGACCGGCCCCCTCGGCCAGGGCATCGCCAACGCGGTGGGCATGGCCATGGCCTCCCGCTACGAGCGCGGCCTGTTCGACCCGGAGGCTGCCCAGGGCGCCTCCCCGTTCGACCACATGGTCTACGCGATCGCGGGCGACGGCTGCCTCCAGGAGGGCATCTCCCACGAGGCGTCCGCGCTGGCGGGCCACCAGAAGCTCGGCAACCTGGTGCTGCTGTGGGACGACAACCACATCTCCATCGAGGGCGACACCGAGACGGCCGTCTCCGAGGACACCCTCGAGCGCTACGCGGCGTACGGCTGGCACGTCCAGCGCGTCGAGCAGCAGGAGAACGGCGACCTCGACCCGAAGGCGCTGTACGCGGCCCTCCAGGCCGCCAAGGCCGAGACCGGCAAGCCGTCCTTCATCGCGGCCCGCTCGATCATCGCCTGGCCCGCCCCGCACGCCCAGAACACCGAGGCCGCGCACGGCTCGGCGCTCGGCGACGACGAGGTCGCGGCCACCAAGCGCGTCCTCGGCTTCGACCCGGAGCAGACCTTCGAGGTCTCCGACGAGGTCATCGCCCACACCCGCAAGGCGCTGGACCGCGGCCGCGAGGCCAAGGCCGAGTGGGAGAAGGACTTCTCCGCCTGGCGCACCGCCAACCCGGAGCGTGCCGCCGAGTTCGACCGCATCCAGGCCAACGAGCTGCCCGCGGGCTGGGAGGACAAGCTCCCGTCCTTCGAGACCGGCAAGGGCGTCGCCACCCGCGCCGCCTCCGGCAAGGTGCTCCAGGCCCTCGGCGCGGTCATCCCGGAGCTGTGGGGCGGCTCGGCCGACCTCGCCGGCTCCAACAACACCACCATCGACAAGGACTCCTCGTTCCTGCCGGTGGGCAACCCGCTGCCGGAGGCCGACCCGTACGGCCGCACCATCCACTTCGGCATCCGCGAGCACGCCATGGCCGCGGCCATGAACGGCATCGCCCTGCACGGCCACACCCGCATCTACGGCGGCACCTTCCTGGTGTTCTCCGACTACATGCGCAACGCCGTCCGCCTCTCCGCGCTGATGCACGTGCCGGTCACCTACGTGTGGACGCACGACTCCATCGGCCTCGGCGAGGACGGCCCGACCCACCAGCCGGTCGAGCACCTGGCCTCGCTGCGCGCCATCCCGGGCCTGAACCTGGTCCGCCCGGCCGACGCCAACGAGACCGCCATCGCCTGGCGCGAGATCCTGCGCCGCCACACCAAGGTGTTCGGCAAGGGCGCTCCGCACGGTCTGGCGCTCACCCGCCAGGGCGTGCCGACGTACGAGCGCAACGAGGACGCCGCCAAGGGCGGTTACGTGATGTTCGAGGCCACCGGCGGCGAGCCGCAGGTCGTCCTCATCGGCACCGGCTCCGAGGTGCACCTGGCCGTGGAGGCGCGCGAGCAGCTCCAGGCCGAGGGCATCCCCACCCGCGTCGTCTCGATGCCGTCCGTCGAGTGGTTCGAGGAGCAGGACCAGGCGTACAAGGACAGCGTCCTGCCGCCCTCCGTCAAGGCGCGCGTCGCGGTCGAGGCGGGCATCGGCCTGACCTGGCACCGCTACGTCGGCGACGCGGGCCGGATCGTGTCGCTGGAGCACTTCGGTGCCTCGGCCGACGCGAAGGTGCTGTTCCGCGAGTTCGGCTTCACCCCCGAGCGTGTCGCGGCCGCCGCCCACGAGTCCCTCGCCGCCGCCGCGCGCTGACGCCGTACAAGAACCAGTAGGAGATGCAATTCCCATGACAGACGCACTCAAGCGCCTCTCCGACGAAGGCGTGGCGATCTGGCTGGACGACCTGTCCCGCAAGCGCATCACGTCCGGCAACCTGGCCGAGCTGATCGACCAGTCGCACGTGGTCGGTGTCACCACCAACCCGGCGATCTTCCAGAAGGCCATCAGCGGCGGCGAGGGCTACGAGCAGCAGCTCACCGACCTCGCCACCCGCAAGGTGACCGTGGAGGAGGCCCTGCGCATGATCACGACGGCGGACGTCCGCGACGCCGCCGACATCCTGCGCCCGGTCTACGACCGCACCGACGGCCAGGACGGCCGCGTGTCGATCGAGGTCGACCCCCGTCTGGCCCACAACACCCCGGCGACCATCGCCGAGGCCAAGCAGCTGGCCTGGCTGGTGGACCGCCCGAACACGCTCATCAAGATCCCGGCGACCAAGGCCGGCCTGCCGGCGATCACCGAGGTCATCGGCAAGGGCATCAGCGTCAACGTCACGCTGATCTTCTCGCTGGAGCGCTACCGGGAGGTCATGGGCGCGTACCTGGCGGGTCTGGAGAAGGCCAAGGCCGCGGGCCTGGACATCTCCCTGATCCACTCGGTCGCCTCCTTCTTCGTGTCCCGCGTGGACAGCGAGATCGACAAGCGCCTGGACGCCGTCGGCACCGACGAGGCCAAGGCCCTCAAGGGCAAGGCGGCCCTCGCCAACGCCCGTCTGGCCTACCAGGCCTACGAGGAGGTCTTCTCCTCGGACCGCTGGACCGCCCTGGAGCGCGTCGGAGCCAACAAGCAGCGTGCGCTGTGGGCCTCGACGGGCGTCAAGGACCCGGCGTACAAGGACACCCTGTACGTGGACGAGCTGGTCGCCCCGAACACGGTGAACACCATGCCGGAGGCCACCCTGGAGGCCACGGCCGACCACGGGCAGATCACCGGTGACACGGTGCGCGGCACCTACGAGCAGGCCCGTGCCGAGCTCGACGCGGTCGCGAAGCTGGGCATTTCGTACGACGATGTGGTCCAGCTGCTCGAGGACGAGGGCGTCGAGAAGTTCGCGGTGTCCTGGAACGACCTGCTGAAGTCGACCGAGGCGGAGCTCGCGCGCCTCGCCCCCACGGAGGCCTGAACACTTTGTCTGTGAACGGAGCGAACCCGCTTCGTGACGCACAGGACCGGCGGCTCCCGCGCATCGCGGGGCCGTCGGGTCTGGTCATTTTCGGCGTTACGGGTGACCTGTCGCGCAAGAAGCTGATGCCTGCCGTCTACGACTTGGCCAACCGCGGCCTGCTCCCGCCGGGCTTCTCCCTCATCGGCTTCGCCCGCAGGGAGTGGGAGCACGAGGACTTCGCCCAGGAGGTGTACGAGGCCGTCAAGGAGCACTCGCGCACCCCGTTCCGGGAGGAGGTCTGGCAGCAGCTGGTGCAGGGCTGCCGCTTCGTCCAGGGCGACTTCGACGACGACGCCGCCTTCGAGACGCTGAAGGCGACGATCGACGAGCTCGACAAGGCACAGGGCACGGGCGGCAACTTCGCCTTCTACCTGTCCGTCCCGCCGAAGTTCTTCCCCAAGGTGGTCCAGCAGCTCAAGGACCACAATCTGGCGCAGAAGGAGGGCTCCTGGCGGCGCGCCGTCATCGAGAAGCCCTTCGGCCACGACCTGAAGAGCGCCGAGGAGCTCAACAAGGTCGTCCACGAGGTCTTCCCCCGTGACGAGGTCTTCCGGATCGACCACTACCTCGGCAAGGAGACCGTCCAGAACATCCTGGCGCTCCGCTTCGCCAACACCATGTTCGAGCCGATCTGGAACCGGTCGTACGTCGACCACGTGCAGATCACCATGGCCGAGGACATCGGCATCGGCGGCCGGGCCGGGTACTACGACGGCATCGGCGCGGCCCGCGACGTCATCCAGAACCACCTGCTCCAGCTGCTCGCGCTGACCGCGATGGAGGAGCCCGGCTCCTTCCACCCCAAGGCGCTGGTGGCGGAGAAGCTCAAGGTCCTCACGGCCGTCGAGCTCCCCGAGGACCTGGGCAAGCACACCGTGCGCGGCCAGTACTCGGCGGCGTGGCAGGGCGGCGAGAAGGTCGTCGGATACCTCGAAGAGGACGGCATCGACCCCAAGTCGAAGACCGACACCTACGCGGCCGTCCGCCTGGAGATCAACAACCGCCGCTGGGCGGGCGTCCCGTTCTACCTGCGGACGGGCAAGCGCCTGGGCCGCCGGGTGACCGAGATCGCGGTGGTCTTCAAGCGGGCCCCGTACCTGCCGTTCGAATCGGGCGCGACCGAGGAGCTGGGGCAGAACGCCCTGGTCATCCGGGTCCAGCCGGACGAGGGCGTCACGGTCCGCTTCGGCTCCAAGGTTCCGGGCACCTCCATGGAGGTCCGGGACGTCACGATGGACTTCGCGTACGGCGAGTCCTTCACGGAGTCGAGCCCCGAGGCGTACGAGCGGCTCATCCTCGACGTCCTGCTGGGCGACGCGAACCTCTTCCCGCGCCACCAGGAGGTCGAACTGTCCTGGAACATCCTCGACCCGATCGAGGAGTACTGGGACACGCACGGCAAGCCCGCGCAGTACCCGGCGGGCACCTGGGGGCCGGTCGAGGCGGACGAGATGCTCGCACGAGACGGACGGAGCTGGCGCCGGCCATGAAGATCGACCTCACGGAGACCAACTCCAGCAAGATCAATGCCGCACTGGTCAAGGCACGCCGGGACATCGGCACGCCGGCCATCGGCATGGTCCTCACGCTGGTGATCGTGACCGACGAGGAGAACGCGTACGACGCGCTCAAGTCGGCGAACGACGCCTCCCACGAACACCCCTCGCGGATCGTCGTCGTCATCAAGCGGGTCAGCCGCTCGCCGCGCAGCCGCCAGGGCGCCCGTCTCGACGCGGAAGTCCGCGTCGGGGCGGACTCCGGCACCGGCGAGACGGTCGTGCTCCGCCTGCACGGCGAACTGGTCGACCACGCGCAGTCCGTGGTTCTGCCGCTCCTGCTGCCCGACGCCCCCGTGGTCGTCTGGTGGCCGGAGGGCGCTCCCGCGGACCTGGCGGGCGACCCGCTGGGGGCGCTGGGGCAGCGCCGGATCACGGACACGTACTCCAGCGAGGACCCGATCGGGGCGCTCGGCACCCGGGCCGCGGCCTACGCACCCGGGGACACGGACCTTTCGTGGACCCGGATCACCCCGTGGCGCTCGATGCTGGCGGCCGCGCTGGACCAGCAGGTCCTGTCGGTCGGTTCGGCGACCGTCGAGGGCGAGTCGGACAACCCGAGCTGCGAACTGCTGGCCATGTGGCTGGCCGACCGGCTCAAGGTCCCCGTCCGGCGCACGCCGTCGGCGGGTCCGGGCCTGACGGCCGTACGCCTGGAGACCAAGGACGGCGCGATCGTCCTGGACCGGGCGGACGGGGCGCTGGCCACGCTGTGCATGCCGGGTCAGCCCGACCGTGCGGTGGCGCTCAAGCGCCGCGACACGGCCGAGCTCCTGGCGGAGGAGCTGCGCCGGCTGGACCCGGACAACACGTACGAGGCCTCGCTGAAGTTCGGCGTGGCGAAGCTGGACTCGTCGGCTCCGCCGGCCGAGGCCGAGGCCCCCGCGAAGGCCGAGGCCCCTGTCAAGGCCGAGGCCCCCGCCAAGGCGGACCCGAAGCGCCCGGCCAAGCCGACGAAGAAGGCCGCGGCCAAGTAACGGACCCTGCGGGGCTCTCCCCACCCCGCCCCTTCCCGAAACCGGGGCTCTGCCCCGGACCCCGGTCCTCAAACGCCGGACGGGCTGAAAGATTCAGCCTCGCCGGCGATTGAGGCGCGGGGTCCGGGGCGGGGACGGCTCCGCGCAGCGGCCCACCCGCACCCCCACCCGCACAACCGACAAGGCGGCAGCACATGGGTATGACGACTCCCCAGGTCGTCGTCCACCGGGACAAGGAACTGATGGCCCAGGCCACGGCGGCCCGGCTCATCACCAAGATCGTGGACGCGCAGACGGCCCGCGGCACGGCCTCCGTGGTCCTCACCGGCGGCCGCAACGGCAACGGCCTGCTCGCGGCCCTGGCCGCCGCCCCGGCCAAGGACGCCGTCGACTGGTCCCGGCTGGACCTGTGGTGGGGCGACGAGCGCTACGTCCCCGCCGACGACCCCGAGCGCAACCACACCCAGGCCCGCGAGGCCCTGCTGGACTCCGTCCCGGTGGACCCCGCCCGCGTGCACGTCATGCCCGCCTCGGACGGCCCGTACGGGGCCGACGTGGACGCGGCGGCCGCTTCGTACGCCGCCGAGCTGGCCAAGGCGGCCGGCCCGGAGGACCACGGCCCGGTCCCCACCTTCGACGTGCTGATGCTGGGCGTGGGCCCCGACACCCACGTGGCCTCGCTCTTCCCGGAGCACCCGGCGACCCGCGAGACCGAGCGCACGGTGGTCGGGGTGCACGGCGCCCCGAAGCCCCCGCCCACCCGGATCTCGCTCACCCTCCCGGCGATCCGCGCGGCCCGCGAGGTCTGGCTGCTCGCGGCGGGCGAGGACAAGGCCCGTGCCGTGTCCATCGCCCTGGGCGGCGCCGGCGGGGTCCAGGCCCCGGCGGCGGCGGCCTACGGCCGTTCCCGCACCCTGTGGCTCCTGGACCGCGCGGCCGCCGCGCACCTGCCGTCCGGGATGTACCCGCCCGCCTCCTGAGCGGGCCGGCGGGCACACCCCGTACTCGGCGGTCAGCCGCGCCCGCGCAGCTCGCGGTAGGCGGCCACCAGGGCCTTGGTCGAGGCGTCCAGACCCGGCACGTCCGCGCCCTGCGTCAGGGCGGGCTCGACCCGCTTGGCGAGGACCTTTCCGAGCTCCACGCCCCACTGGTCGAACGAGTCGATGTTCCACACCGCGCCCTGTACGAACACCTTGTGCTCGTACAGGGCGATCAGCTGTCCCAGCACCGCCGGGGTCAGCTCGGGCGCCAGGATGGTGGTCGTCGGGTGGTTGCCGTGGAACGTCTTGTGCGGGACCAGCGACTCGGGCGCGCCCTCCGCCCGCACCTCCTGCGCCGTCTTGCCGAAGGCCAGCGCCTGGGTCTGCGCGAAGAAGTTCGCCATCAGCAGGTCGTGCTGGGCCGCGAAGGAGGGCTCCAGCTCCGCCACCGGCCGGGCGAAGCCGATGAAGTCCGCGGGGATCAGCTTCGTGCCCTGGTGGATCAGCTGGTAGTAGGCGTGCTGCCCGTTGGTGCCGGGCGTGCCCCACACCACCGGACCGGTCTGCCACTCCACCGGATTGCCGTCGCGGTCCACCGACTTGCCGTTGGACTCCATGTCCAGCTGCTGCAAGTAGGCGGTGAACCGGGAGAGGTAGTGGCTGTACGGGAGCACCGCGTGCGACTGGGCGTCGAAAAACGCCCCGTACCAGATGCCCAACAGCCCGAGCAGCAGCGGGGCGTTCTCCTCGGGCGGCGCGGTCCGGAAGTGCGTGTCCATGGCGTGGAAGCCGCCGAGCATCTCGCGGAAGGCGTCCGGGCCGATCGCGATCATCAGCGAGAGCCCGATGGCCGAGTCGAAGGAGTACCGGCCGCCGACCCAGTCCCAGAACTCGAACATGTTGGCCGGATCGATGCCGAACTCCGTGACCTTCTCGGCGTTGGTGGACAGCGCCACGAAGTGCCGTGCCACGGCCCCCTGGTCGCCGCCCAGCCCCGCCAGCAGCCACTCGCGCGCCGAGGTCGCGTTGGTGATGGTCTCGATGGTCGTGAAGGTCTTGGAGGCGATGATGAACAGCGTCTCGGCCGGGTCCAGGCCGTGCACCGCCTCGTGCAGGTCCGCGCCGTCCACGTTGGACACGAAGCGCACCGTCAGACCGCGGTCCGTGAAGGCCCGCAGGGCCTCGTAGGCCATCGCCGGACCCAGGTCGGAGCCGCCGATGCCGATGTTGACGACGTTCCTGATGCGCTTTCCGGTGGAACCGGTCCACTCCCCCGACCTGACCCGGCCGGAGAAGTCCGCCATCTTGTCCAGGACGGCGTGCACCGCGGGGACGACGTCCTCGCCGTCGACCTCGACGACGGCGTCCGCGGGCGCGCGCAGGGCGGTGTGCAGGACCGCCCGGTCCTCGGTCGTGTTGATCTTCTCGCCGCGGAACATCGCCTCGCGCAGCCCGGCCACGCCCGTCGCCGCGGCCAGTTCGCGCAGCAGCGTCAGCGTCTCGTCCGTCACGAGGTGCTTCGAGTAGTCGATGTGCAGGTCACCCACCCGCAGGGTGTAGCCGGCGCCCCGGCCCGGATTCTCCTCGAACAGCTCCCGCAGATGCGTCTGGCCGAACTCCTCCCGGTGCTTGCCGAGTGCCAGCCACTCAGGCATCCGGTTGAGCTTCGTACGGCTGTCTGCGTTCATCTCGGACATCAACCCACTTCTTCCGTCCTGTCGTGCCCCGCCGATCTCCAACTTAAGGGATTCGAAGCGGACCAACGCACACAAAGAGGCCCGGCCCCGCCGGAGATGTCTCCAACGGGGCCGGGCCTCATGTCACATGTCTTGCGCGTCGTTCAGATCTCGCCGCGGAGCTTGGCGAGGGCCTCGGCGAGGATGGCCTCGCCGTCGGCGTCCGTGCGCCGCTCCCGTACGTACGCCAGGTGCGTCTTGTACGGCTCGGTGCGCGGCGGCGCGGGCGGGTTGTCCCGGTCCTGGCCGGCCGGGAACCCGCAGCGCGGGCAGTCCCAGGTGTCCGGCACCTGTGCGTCGCTGGCGAAGCTCGGCTGCGTCTCGTGCCCGTTCGAGCACCAGAAGGAGATGCGCAGGCGGGGCGCGGACTCGCCGCGCTCGGCCTCACCCATCGGCCCCGCTCCGACCCGGCTACCACGGATCGCGTTGCCACTTGCCACGGTCGTAACTCCCCTGCGTGATGGTGCCGCCAAGCATGAGATATGTCTGCTCAAGGCACCCCGGGTACGGAAAGCCCCAACTCACGTTCAGTGCGCGGAGGGATCATCCCCGTCAGGTGCGGGGAGCAGAATAACTCGTTCCGAAACCAGGGTGCAGGACCTCATGATAGGCCGGGCTCCGCCGACCGGACTGCCGGATGGCCAGAACGGTCAGCCGCTCGACTTCATCAGGAGGCCGAGCGCGAGGATGCAGGCGAACCACAGCAGACCGACCACGACGGTGATGCGGTCCAGGTTGCGCTCCGCGACGGAGGAGCCGCCGACCGACGACTGCATACCGCCGCCGAACATGTCGGAAAGGCCGCCGCCCTTGCCCTTGTGCATCAGCACGAGCAGCATCAGCAGGCCGCTGAAGACGATCAGGGCGATCGAGAACCCCATAATCACGGCTGATTCCTACTTTCTGGCTTTTCTGGCTTTCCGGCTGTGCGGGATGTGCGCGCGGGGGCCAGTGGCTGTGTCCAGCCCGCTGGCCCCCGCAAGGGTACGACGGATCCGTCCTACCGCATACTCGCTGCCGGTCTACTGGTCGCGGAACCGGACGATCTTGACGAACTCGTCCGCGTCCAGCGCCGCGCCGCCGATCAGGGCGCCGTCGACATCGGGCTGGGCCATGATCGCCGCGATGTTGCCGGACTTCACCGAGCCGCCGTACTGGATGCGGACCTTGTCGGCCAGCTCCTGCGAGTACAGCTCCGCGAGCCGGCCGCGGATCGCCCCGCAGACCTCCTGGGCGTCCTCGGGGGTGGCGACCTCGCCGGTGCCGATGGCCCAGACGGGCTCGTACGCGATCACGATGGACTCGACCTGCTCGGCCGGGACGTCCTTGAGGCCGCCGTCGACCTGGGCCAGCGTGTACTGGACCTGCTGGCCGGCCTTGCGGATCTCCAGGCCCTCGCCGACGCAGAGGATCGGGGTGATCCCGTGCCGGTAGGCGGCCTTGACCTTGGCGTTGCAGATCTCGTCGCTCTCGGCGTGGTACTGGCGGCGCTCGCTGTGGCCGACGGCCACGTACGTGCACTTCAGCTTCGAGAGCATCGAGCCGGAGATCTCGCCGGTGTAGGCGCCGGAGTCCTGCGCGGAGATGTCCTGGGCGCCGTACTTGATCTTCAGCTTGTCGCCGTCGACCAGGGTCTGGACCGAGCGGAGGTCGACGAAGGGCGGCAGGACCGCGACCTCGACGGCGTCGTAGTCCTTGTCGGCGAGTGCGAAGGCGAGCTTCTGGACGTGGGCGATGGCCTCGAGGTGGTTGAGGTTCATCTTCCAGTTGCCCGCCATCAGCGGGGTACGGCCGTTTTCGACTGCGGTCATTACGGGTCAGCCCTCCAGGGCGGCGAGACCGGGGAGCGTCTTGCCCTCGAGGTATTCGAGGGAAGCGCCGCCACCGGTGGAAATGTGGCCGAAGGCATTCTCGTCGAAGCCCAGGATGCGGACCGCGGCGGCACTGTCGCCACCGCCGACCACGGTGAAGGCGTTGCTGTCGACGAGGGCCTGCGCGATGGCGGTGGTGCCGCCCGCGTAGTCGGGGTGCTCGAAGACGCCGACCGGGCCGTTCCAGAACACGGTCTCGGCATCGGCGATCTTCGACGCGTACAGCTCGCGCGTCTTGGGGCCGATGTCCAGGCCCTCCTTGTCCGCGGGGATCTTGTCCGCGGCGACGGTCTCGAAGTCGGCCGGGGTCTTGCCCTTGAGGTCGGGGAAGTCCTTGGAGACCAGCACGTCGACCGGGAGGACCAGCTCGACGCCGGTGTCCTTCGCGCGCTGCATGTACTCGGTCACCTTCGGGATCTGGTCCTCCTGGAGGAGGGAGATGCCGACCTCGTGGCCGAGGGCCTTGAGGAAGGTGTAGGCCATGCCGCCGCCGATGAGGATGCGGTCGGCCTTGCCGAGCAGCTCGTCGATGACGGCGAGCTTGTCGGAGACCTTGGCACCGCCGAGGACCACGACGTAGGGGCGCTTGACCTCATCGGTCAGCTTCTTCAGGACGCCGACCTCGGTGGCGATGAGGTAGCCGGCCGCGTGCGGGAGGCGCGCCGGGAGGTCGAAGACCGAGGCGTGCTTGCGGTGGACGGCGCCGAAGCCGTCGCCGACGTAGACGTCGGCAAGCTCCGCGAGCCGGTCGGCGAAGGCGCCGCGCTCGGCGTCGTCCTTCGCGGTCTCACCCGGGTTGAAGCGCAGGTTCTCGATGACGGCCACCTGGCCGTCGGTGAGGGCCGCGACGGTCTCCTTGGCGGAGGCGCCGACGGTGTCGGTGGCGAACGCGACGTCCGCACCGAGCAGTTCGCCCAGGCGCGCGGCGGCCGGGGCGAGCGAGAAGGCCGGGTCCGGGGCGCCCTTGGGGCGGCCCAGGTGCGAGGCCACGATGACGCGGGCGCCGGAGGCGGCGAGCTTCGCGATCGTGGGCTGGACGGCGCGGATGCGGCCGTCGTCGGTGATGCGGCCCTGGTCCAGCGGGACGTTGAGGTCGGCGCGGACGAAGACCCGCTTGCCCTTGACGCCCTCGGCGAGCAGTTCGTCGATCGTCTTCATGTGTTTCTACTCCTTTGGGCCCTTCTCGCGAAGGGCGAGGAAGGGAGAACGAGACAAGCGACAGGGCCCGTGCGGCGCTTCGTCGCGCAGCCCGGACCCTGTTGCTCACATCGTGGTGCCTACCTTAGAACCGGGTGACCTCAGAGCTGGCCACCGACGAAGACCGTGAGGTCCACGAGACGGTTGGAGTAGCCCCACTCGTTGTCGTACCAGCCGATGACCTTGACGTTCTTGCCCTGGACCATGGTCAGGGAGGAGTCGAAGGTGCAGGACGCCGGCCAGTTCACGATGTCGGAAGAGACGATCGCGTCCTCGGTGTAGTCGAGGATGCCCTTCAGCTGGCCCTCGGCGGCCTTCTGGAACGCGGTGTTGACCTCGTCCTTGGTCGCCTCGCGCTCCAGCTCGATGACCAGGTCGGTCACGGAGCCGGTGGGGACCGGGACGCGCATCGCGATGCCGTCGAGCTTGCCCGCCAGCTCCGGGATCACCAGCGCGGTGGCCTTGGCGGCACCGGTGGTGGTCGGGATGATGTTCTCGGCGGCGGCGCGGGCGCGGCGCAGGTCCGAGTGCGGGAAGTCCAGGATGCGCTGGTCGTTCGTGTACGCGTGGACCGTGGTCATCATGCCCTTGACGATGCCGAAGTTCTCCAGGAGAACCTTGGCCATCGGCGCCACGCAGTTGGTGGTGCAGGAGGCGTTGGAGATGACGTGGTGGTTGGCCGCGTCGTACTTGTCCTGGTTGACGCCCATCACGATCGTGATGTCCTCGTCCTTGGCCGGAGCCGAGATGAGGACCTTCTTCGCGCCGGCCGCGATGTGCTTGGCGGCGTCGGCCTTCTTCGTGAAGATGCCGGTCGACTCGATGACGATGTCGGCGCCCAGCTCGCCCCAGGGCAGGTTCGCGGGGTCGCGCTCGGCGAAGGTCTTGAAGGTGTTGCCGCCGACGGTGATGGTGTCGGCGGTGTGGGAGACCTCGGCCTTGAGGCGGCCCAGGATGGTGTCGTACTTGAGAAGGTGCACCAGGGTGGCGTTGTCAGTCAGGTCGTTGACACCGACGATCTCGATGTCCGCTCCCTGCTCCAGGAGCGCCCGGAAGTAGTTGCGGCCAATTCGGCCAAAACCGTTGATGCCTACGCGGATCGTCACGAACCGATCTCCTCGTTGGTGCGCCGGTAAGTGCGCCGGCGAGCTGTATGGGATGTCCCCGACCGCTTACGACCCTACCTCTCCGTGAGCTTTTGAGTGACATCGGCCGGGGCCTGACACGCCCCGAGGCCCCGTACCGGTTGCCCGGCACGGGACCTCGGGGACTTTCTCCCCCGTTACGCAGCGTGAGTCCGTGGAGGGGCGCTGATCAGCGGTTCAGCGCCCGCAGGGCCTTACCGACGAGTACGGCGCGGTCAGCCGCCGCCGGCACGTGCTCCAGGCCGAAGCCCAGCAGGACGGTGTCACGCGTAGTCACCGCCGCATAGGACTTGAACAGCTCACCCGACCGGGACCAATCGCCCGGAACTTGAGGGCTTCCGGCAGGTGCGCCCTGGGCGGTCCAGTCGCCGAACGAGGTCTCGAAGCCCTCGACGGCCCGGTCCGTGCCGCCGACGTTCAGCCGGGCCTCGTCCGCGAAGACGCCGCGGCCGCCCGAGGCTCCGTCGGTGATGTAGGAGAGCGAGACCTCGACGGTCCTGCCCGCGTAGGCGCTCAGGTCGAAGGAGACCTGCTTCCAACCGCCCGAGGACGCCGTGAAGCTGTTCCACGCCCCGCTGGTGCCGTGCGCGGTGCAGCCGCCGCCCTCGAGGGTGAGGTAGCGGCGCAGGAAGGGGTGGCCGGTCACGAAGAACCCGGCCCCGCACTCCTCGGGAACGGTGGTGCTGCTCAGGCCGCCCGCGTCGGGCAGGGTGGTCCAGTCGTCCCCGCCGGCCGTACGGGCTTCCAGCGCGGCGTGGTCGTAGCCCTCCTCCACGTTCCAGCTCATCGCGAGCTTCAGCTGCGGCCTGTCCGCGGCGGTGACCTGGGTGAGGTCGATCGTGCGGGTCAGCCGCTTCCAGTCGTCGTCCGCGTGCAGGGCGGAGGCCATCTGGCTGCCGGCGTAGGGGGCGTACGGGTTGACGACCCCGCCGAACTGGCCGGCCTGCGCGCTCTTGAACTGCGGGAACTGCGCGGGGGCCAGGGTGTCGGAGGTCACCGTGTAGGAGCCGGGGGCGTTGAGCGGGTTGCCCGCGGCGTCGCCGAGGCCGCCCTTGGCGCCGCTCAGGAAGCCGGCTCCGGTGAAGCCGGTGGCGCCGCTGACGCTCGTACGTCCGTAGGCGCCGAGCCAGTACTGGCTGAAGTCGTTGGTCACGGCGCGGCCGACCTGGGCGTTTCCGCCCGCCAGCTCACCGGCCTCGATCAGCTTGCCGCCCTCGTTGAGGAAGTCGCGGACCGCCAGCTGGGTGTCCCCGCCGGGGGTCTTGGCCCCGGTGTAGTGGACGGCCGTACGGAAGTGGGAGAGCACTCCGAGGTGGTGCGGCGCCCCCTGGGCGGCCACGTCCCAGACGGCCGCGGACCTGCCGTTGGCGCGCAGGGCGTCGACGTAGCCCGCGGCGTGCTGGGCCTTGGCGCCCTCCTCCGCGATCACCAGCACGTCCGCGCGCGGCCGCTCGGCCACGGTGTACGTGAAGTGCTCGCTGGAGACCTTCCGGCCGGAGCCGTCGCGGCCGGTGAACCAGACCTCGACCTTGTCACCGGGCTTCGTGCCGTCCACCTCGGCCCGGTACTCGTCGAACCAGTTGTTGTCCTCGCCGCCGTAGACGTCTCCGCCCTTCCAGGCCTTGAGGTCCTCGTCGTGCGTACGGCCGCCGTTGACGCGGAAGTTGAGCTCCTTGTCCTTCAGCGCCTTGCGGGCCGTGACGGAGACCGTCTGGTCCTCGCCGCGCGCCGCGTAGGAGGTGGTGAAGGGGTCCAGGGTGAAGTCGGCGGCGCTCAGGCCGACGACGGACGCCGGACGGTCCGGGTGGGCGGCGCTCTCGCCGACCGACAGGGCGAAGGGGACGTTCTTGGCGAACTCCGCCTGGATGAGCTTCTCGTCGTCCGGGAAGTTGAAGCCGGAGGCGCAGTCCTCGGGCTTCCACCGGTCGTTCGGGTCGATCTCGGAGGCCGTCTGGCAGGTGGTCATCTCCGGCGTGAACATCATGATGCCGTTGACGTTCGAGGCGTGGCCGTCGGCCTCGCCATTGGTGGTGTAGAGCTCGGAGGACACCTGCGGGTAGTAGCCCGGGACGGCCGGGTTCTCCGGGGTGCCCGCGAGCGCCTGGTAGGCGACATCGTCCGGGGTGGGGGTGGCCACCTGCCAGCCCACGCCGTAGAGCAGCAGCTCGGCGGCGGAGTGGTAGTTGATGGCGTACTCGAAGCCGATGCGCTTCTGGAAGGCGTCGAGGGCGGCGGTCTCGGGCTCGGAGCCGGCCTTGGGGCCGCGGTAGGTCTCGCTCGCCCGGTTCGGTGAGGAGCCTTCGTTGTCGTAGCCCCACTTGTAGGAGAAGTTGCGGTTGAGGTCGACGCCGTCCTCGGCGGTGTGCTTGCCGTCGGCGTTGTTGTCGCGCATGTTCTTGCGCCACAGCCGCCGGCCGTCGGGCGCGTGCGTGTAGTCGTACCCGTCGGGGTTGGCCGAGAGCAGGAACCACAGCTCGGTGGAGTCGACCAGCTTGGTGACCTGCTGGTCCTTGCCGTAGTTGTCGAGGGTGTGGTGCATCAGCCGCCGGGTCATCTCGGGGGTGATCCACTCGCGGGCGTGCTGGTTGGACATGTAGAGCACGGCCGGCTTGCCGCCGTCCTTGGTCTTCCTGGCGTTCTTGGTGACCTTGAGGGCGAGGATGTCCTTGCCCTGGACGGTCTTGCCGATGGAGACGACCTTGGTGAGGGCCGGGTTCCGCTGGGCGGTCCGCAGGATCTCCTCCTGGAGCCCGCCCTTGCCGCTGTACGGGCGGAACACCCCGTCCCCGTCGGCCTTCTGGGCGCGGGCGAGTCCCTCGCCGGGGACCTTGCGCTCGGCGAGCCTGACGCCCTGCGCGGAGAGCTGCGCGGCCTGCTCGCCGGTGAGGAAGAGCTCGACCTTGGCGGTTCCGCTCTCCGGCGCGCGTTCGGCCAGCTCGTGCGCGTCCTGGCCGGCGGCGAGGACCAGCGGGACCTGCTCCTTGGTGATGTCGGCGTCGTAGACCCGCACCTCGGCGTCGGACGCGGCGCCGGATCCGGCGCCGGAGCCGGGCTGGGCCTGCGCCGACGCGGGCAGCGCCGCGAGCGCGGTGCCGAAGACGAGTGCGCTTGCGGCGAGGATCGATCTCGCTCGGTGCCTCATATGCCCCCCAGGGCGTCGTCTGCCACGAAAGTGTCCGGACGAAAGGCTCACGACCAGTCCATGCTCATGTCAATGGGGCCTGGTACGCGAAGGGGGCCCGCACGAGTGATCGTGCAGACCCCCTCCAGAGCGGGTACCGGCAGGTCAGCCGACCCGGTCAGCCCGCCATGTTGTCGGCCATCTCCTCGCTGAGATCGAGGTTCGACTCCGTGCCCGGGATTCCGAGGTCCTGGGCGCGCTTGTCGGCCATCGCCAGCAGACGCCGGATCCGGCCCGCGACCGCGTCCTTGGTGAGCGGCGGGTCGGCGAGCGCGCCCAGCTCCTCGAGGGAGGCCTGCTTGTGCTCCATGCGCAGCCGGCCCGCCGCCGCGAGGTGCTCGGGCACCTCCTCGCCGAGGATCTCCAGCGCGCGCTGCACCCGGGCTCCGGCGGCCACGGCGGCCCGCGCCGAGCGGCGCAGGTTGGCGTCGTCGAAGTTGGCCAGGCGGTTCGCGGTGGCGCGCACCTCGCGCCGCATCCGCCGCTCCTCCCAGGCCAGCACCGATTCGTGGGCGCCGAGCCGGGTCAGCAGGGCGCCGATCGCGTCGCCGTCGCGGACCACGACGCGGTCGACGCCGCGCACCTCGCGCGCCTTGGCGGCGATGGAAAGCCTGCGGGCGGCGCCCACCAGGGCCAGGGCGGCCTCCGGACCGGGGCAGGTGACCTCCAGGGAGGAGGACCGGCCCGGCTCGGTGAGCGAGCCGTGGGCCAGGAAGGCGCCGCGCCAGGCCGCCTCGGCGTCACAGGTGGCCCCGGAGACCACCTGCGGGGGAAGACCCCGGATGGGGCGGCCGCGGCCGTCCACGA
The DNA here is from genome assembly GCF_042719495.1 of Streptomyces sp. NPDC058525. Lineage (NCBI taxonomy): Bacteria > Bacillati > Actinomycetota > Actinomycetes > Kitasatosporales > Streptomycetaceae > Streptomyces > Streptomyces sp. NPDC058525. The sequence goes on along the minus strand of NZ_JBHXNP010000028.1, from coordinate 4,497 downwards.
GCCCGGTCTGGCGCGCCAGCTGGTCGCCCCCGGCCACGACCCGGACCACGTAGCGGCTGCCGCGGCGCAGTCCGCCGGGGGCCATCACCACCAGGTCCGAGGAGTGGCCGAAGATCTCGAGGATGTCCTTGCGCAGCCGTCTGGCGGCGATCCCGGTGTCGAGCTCCGCCTCGATGACGATGCGGCCGCTCACCAGGTGCAGGCCGCCCGCGAACCGAAGGATCGCCGAGACCTCCGCCTTCCTGCAGCAGGTCCGGGTGACGGGGAGGCGGGAGATCTCATCCTTCACCGCGGGCGTCATCGCCATGGGCCGATCCTTCCATGCATCCGAAAAATACGGTCGTACGCGGCGGCGAGCAGCTCCGGATCATGCTTCGGAGACCCGTCCTCCCTGGCCACGGGCGCCAGCTCGACCGCGGCACCGAACCGTTTTGCGGCATCGGCGAGGGACTCGCGGTCGGGCACGGCGGCCTCGTCGGCCAGCACCACGTCCAGGGCGAGTTTAGGGGCGTGTCGGGCCAAAACCTCCAAATGACGCTGCGGAGAGAAGCCCTCTGTTTCGCCGGGCTGCGGCGCGAGGTTCAGCGAGAGCACCCGGCGGGCCTTCGTCTCGACCAGCGCGTCCAGCAGCTCCGGCACCAGCAGGTGCGGGATGACGGAGGAGAACCAGGACCCCGGGCCCAGCACCACCCAGTCCGCGTCGAGGACCGCCGCGACGGCCTCCGGTACGGCCGGCGGGTCCCCCGGCACGACCTGTACGGAGTGCACCTCGCCCGGGGTCAGGGCGACGGTGGCCTGCCCGCGGACGGTGTCCACGTCCTCGGGCCGGGCCGGATCGTGCCCCTTGACCAGGGCCTGGAGCTCCAGCGGCACCGCCGACATGGGCAGGACCCGGCCCTGCGCGCCGAGCAGCCGGCCCACCAGGTCGAGAGCCTGGACGGGGTCGCCGAGCTGTTCCCACAGCGCGACGATCAGCAGGTTGCCGACGGCGTGACCGTGCAGGTCGCCCTGGGACTGGAAGCGGTGCTGGATGACCCGGGCCCAGGTCTGACCCCAGTCGTCGTCCCCGCACAGCGCGGCCAGCGCCTTGCGCAGGTCGCCGGGCGGCAGCACCCCGAGCTCCTCGCGGAGCCGGCCGCTGGAGCCGCCGTCGTCGGCGACGGTGACCACGGCGGTGAGGTCACCGGTGATGCGGCGCAGGGCGGCGAGGGAGGCCGACAGACCCTGGCCGCCGCCCAGGGCCACCACCTTGGGCGTGGCGCCGCGCCGGCGGCCGGAGCGTCCCGCACCGTCCTCGCCCCGTCCCGGGGTGAGGCGGCGCAGGCGGCTCAGCCGCGGGGTCCGTGCGGTCACTCGCGCCCCATGTCCCGGTGGACGACGACGGTCTCGACTCCCTCGGAGGCGAGGCGGGCGGCGAGCTTCTCGGACACGGCCACACTGCGGTGCTTGCCGCCCGTGCAGCCGACCGCGATGGTCACGTACCGCTTGCCCTCGCGGCGGTAGCCGGTGGCGATGAGCTGGAGCAGCTCGGTGTAGCGGTCGAGGAACTCCTTCACGCCGGGCTGGCTGAAGACGTACCCCGACACCTCCTCGTTGAGCCCGGTGAACGGGCGCAGCTCGGGCACCCAGTGCGGGTTGGGGATGAACCGGCAGTCGACGACGAGGTCGGCGTCGACGGGCAGGCCGTACTTGTACCCGAAGGACATGACGGTGGCCCGCAGCTCGGGCTCCTCGTCCCCGGCGAACTGGGCGTCCATCTTGGCGCGCAGCTCGTGCACGTTCAGGCTGGAGGTGTCGATCACCAGGTCGGCGTCCCCGCGCAGCTCGCGCAGCAGGTCGCGCTCGGCGGCGATGCCGTCGGTAATGCGCCCGTCGCCCTGGAGCGGGTGCGGGCGGCGGACCGACTCGAAGCGGCGGACCAGCGCGTCGTCGGAGGACTCCAGGAAGACGATGCGGCGGGTGACGCCCTTGCTGTCGAGGTCGGCGAGGGATTCGCGCAGGGCGTCGAAGAACTGGCGGCCGCGGACGTCCACGACGACGGCGATGCGCGCCACGTTGCCCTGGGAGCGGGCGCCGAGCTCCACCATGGTGGGGATCAGCGCGGGCGGCAGGTTGTCGACGACGAACCAGCCGAGGTCCTCCAGACACTTCGCCGCCGTACTGCGGCCGGCCCCGGACATGCCGGAGATGATCACCAGCTCGGGGATGGCCGCCTCGGCGGTCTCGCCGGGCTCCACTGTCGTGCCCGTACTCACCTGTGCTCCGTCTCGGTCGTGCGTGGTCTCGTGCTCGGTCATTGCTCGGTCCCCCGTTCGGACGATGTCACCCGGCTACCGCTGGGAGCCGGCCCCACCCGCGGGGGCGGGGTTCTCATCCTCAATGATCTCTCCTGTCGCCGTGTTGACGGCAGGGCCGGCCGGGACCGCGCCGGCGAGGGCCGCGGCCACGGCCTCGGCCGTCTTGCGGCCTATGCCCGGGACCTCGCAGATCTGGTCGATTGTCGCCTGTCGGAGCTTCTTCACCGAACCGAAGTGCTTGACCAGGGCGAGCCTGCGGCTCTCGCCGAGGCCGGGCACCTCGTCCAGCGGGCCCGCCTTCAGGCGCTTTCCGCGTTTGTTGCGCTGGTACTGGATGGCGAAGCGGTGGGCTTCGTCACGCACCCGCTGGAGCAGGTACAGCCCCTCGCTGGTGCGGGGCAGCACGACCGGGTCGTCCTCCCCGGGCAGCCAGACCTCCTCCAGCCGCTTGGCCAGCCCGCACACGGCCACGTCGTCCACGCCGAGCTCATCCAGGGCCCGCTTGGCCGCGGCGACCTGCGGCTGCCCGCCGTCGACCACGACGAGCTGCGGCGGGTAGGCGAAGCGCTTGGGCCGCCCGTCGTCCTCGGGCGCCTCGCCCTCCTCCGCCTCCCACTCGCCGGTCTTCAGCTTCTCCTGGAGGTAGCGGCGGAAGCGGCGGGAGACCACCTCGTGCATGGAGCGGACGTCGTCCTGCCCCTCGAAGGATTTGATCTGGAAGCGCCGGTACTCGCTCTTGCGGGCGAGCCCGTCCTCGAAGACCACCATCGAGGCCACCACGTCGTCGCCCTGGAGGTGGGAGATGTCGAAGCACTCGATGCGCAGCGGGGCGCTGTCCAGCTCCAGGGCCTCGGCGATCTCCTCCAGGGCCCGGGAGCGGGTGGTGAGGTCGCTGGCGCGCTTGGTCTTGTGCAGGGCGAGGGACTGCTGCGCGTTGCGGTGGACGGTCTCCATGAGGGCCTTCTTGTCGCCGCGCTGCGGGATGCGCAGGCTGACGTTCGACCCGCGCCGCTCGGCGAGCCACTGGCTCAGGGCGGGCGCGTCCTCGGGGAGCGCCGGGACCAGCACCTCCTTGGGGACGGACTCGCCGGTCTCCTCCCCGTAGAGCTGCTGGAGGGCGTGCTCGACGAGCCCGGCGGTGTCCACGGCCTCGACCTTGTCGGTGACCCAGCCGCGCTGGCCGCGGACCCGGCCGCCGCGCACGTGGAAGATCTGCACGGCGGCCTCGAGCTCGTCCTCGGCGACCGCGACGAGGTCGGCGTCGGTGGCGTCGGTGAACACCACGGCGTTCTTCTCCATGGCCCGGCGCAGCGCCCCGATGTCGTCGCGGAGCCGGGCGGCCTTCTCGTACTCCATCTCCTCGGCCGCCTCGTGCATCTCCTTCTCCAGGCGGGAGAGGTAGGTGCCGGTGCGGCCGGCCATGAAGTCGCAGAAGTCCTCGGCCAGTTCGCGGTGCTCCTCGGGGGTGACGCGGCCGACGCAGGGCGCGGAGCACTTGCCGATGTAGCCGAGCAGGCAGGGTCGGCCGATCTGCGCGGAGCGCTTGAACACGCCCGCGGAGCAGGTCCGTACCGGGAACACCCGGAGCATCAGGTCGACGGTCTCGCGGATGGCCCAGGCGTGGCCGTACGGACCGAAGTAGCGCACGCCCTTCTTCTTGGGCCCGCGCATGACCTGGACCCGCGGGTACTCCTCGTCCATCGTCACGGCCAGGGAGGGGTAGCTCTTGTCGTCGCGGTACTTGACGTTGAACCGCGGGTCGTACTCCTTGATCCAGGAGTACTCCAGCTGGAGCGCCTCGACCTCGGTGGACACCACGGTCCACTCGACGGAGGCGGCCGTGGTCACCATCGTGGCGGTACGGGGGTGCAGGCCGGCGATGTCCTGGAAGTAGCTGGCCAGGCGCTGGCGCAGGCTCTTGGCCTTCCCGACGTAGATCACCCGCCGGTGCTCGTCACGGAACCGGTACACCCCCGGGGAGTCGGGGACCTGTCCCGGCTTGGGTCGGTAACTGGAAGGGTCGGCCATGCCAACACCCTACTGTCGCCCTCCGACAACCCCGGCTTGACGGACGGCACCAGCCAGAATCCAGCCTCGCCTGGGGGTCCCGCCGGACGGAGTCTGGGGGAGTTTGAGGCGCGGGGTCTGGGGCGGAGCCCCAGGGGGTGGGGGGGCCGGCCGGCGGGGCGGGCCCCCCCGT